>JAOZRM010000076.1 GCA_029940175.1 Candidatus Sabulitectum sp.
TCAAGCGTATAGATTTCAGCATGATGTTGCTTAGCATTCTGTGCAATAACCAGATCGGGCAGCCCTATTCCGTTAACTCCTTTTTTCAAGCACATATACTGATACTCGATAATCTCATCCCAGACGATATCCATACTGAGTTTCCTTATGGTTTCCATCAATCTTACAATTTTACGCTGGTTTCTTATCCTCAAAAAAGGGATAAGTTCAGCAAGAATCAAGTCATTGGTCACTACAATGTTTTCATCAATCAGGTAATCAAGTTTCTCAGATCTTCGTCCATCCTTGAAATAATCAATCCAGATGGAGCTATCAACTAAGACCTGCATTCTCTACTCCGCAAAACATCCATATCTATTTCAAGATCAATCTTACCCTTGAACTTTTTCAGTTCAGTGATTCTATTCCTTCTAATTAGTTCTTGAAGAGCAATAATAATTACTCTTGTTTTGGTTCCAACATGAGTGACATCCATTGCTTCAAGTAATAATTCCTCTGGCAGATTCAAAGTAGTTCTCATCTCAACCTCCTTATGCATAAGTATAACAATTTATGCATACGAGTCAAATTGATCTCATCCAGATTCCTGAAAATGGATTTCCTTTGCTTATCCATAGTGAATGAAAGGTTGAGTTCCCACTAATGATATTGAAACCTTTGGCCATGGTACCTCCGAAGGGACTCGAACTCCAAACCCTCTGGTTTGTGAAAAGAGAGAATCGAAAAGCGGTTTTAACCTGCAGGAAACAGCATTCCTGATATACTGATTCCCCAATGCCATTAGAAGTACATTTTCAAAAAACAGTAATATCAGTTCCGTCTGTTGTGATAACGAAAGTACCATCCTGGTCTGTTCTGTATACCGGGATTCCTCTGCTGTCCAGTCTGTACAAGAGTTCGCTGTGGGGGTGGCCATAAAGATTCCCCGACCCCACTTCAATGGCAGCGTAGGACGGCTGTACAGCATCAAGCCAGTAATTGCTGGTAGCATCACTTGAACCGTGGTGGCCAACCTTCAGAACATCAGCTTTCAGATCATCGGGAGAATAGAAAGCCAGTACATCTTCCTCTCCATCATCTGTTTCCAGATCTCCGGTAAAAAGGAAAGATACATCCTCGAATGTGATGTGAATCAGAATAGATGCATTGTTCATGTTGCCTGTTCCCGGATTCGGCTCTGGGTGAAGGATCTTAACCTGTAGGTCAGGGTCCCAATCAAGAACCATACCCCTGTTACCCTCGATATACTCTGCACCTGAAGCTTGAATCTCCCACAGGAAGCTCTCGTAGGTATTGGAGCCGTCTCCTGTCCAGCCGCAATCCCAGACCTTGTCTACAGGAATTTCCTCAAGTACGGCAATCAGTCCGCCGATGTGATCCGAGTGAGGGTGGGTGCCCACAATTCCATCCAGATGAGTAATACCCAGACTGTCAAGCATTGGAAGTATACGATCTTCTCCACAGCTCCAGTCGCTTCTTCTGTCTCCACCATCTATGAGATAGTTGAACCCGTTGGGGGTTCGAATAAGCATAGCATCACCAGACAAAGACCCATGGGATGGATCTATGAAGAAAACCGTGAGGTTGTCAGGCTCATTCAGTGGTATTGTGATGCCCAGTTCGTTACTCCAGGCGAATAACCCAGAGGTGTTCCTGGTTTCCAGAGCATACCAGTAGGTCTCCCCTGGAACTACCGTTGAGTCAAACCAGGTGAGTTGAAGAGGATCATCGGCAAATATTTTCAGAGCAATAGCCTGAGAAGGGTCTGCCTGTATTCCGGCAGACTGACTTCTCCACAATATGTATGCATCGAAATCTGTTTCAGAACACTGCGTCCAACTTGAATACACAATGGAATCAGAGTGAAGACCGATGGTAAGAAAACTGGGCTCAGGGTCACCAGCGAGAGATACAGGAGAATCTCCACAGGAAAGAATGACCAGAGCGGTAACCGCGATTATTGAAACAATTAATTTAAAGCGCATTCAGCTCCAGCTCCGTTCCACAGATTATTTTCTTAATGCTCTTCCTGCACCTCTTCCAACAGTCTCTCTGCTATCACCCACAGGAAGTACAGGAGCTTCCCCATCGTGGATCACAAATATATCAAAGAACTGCTGAAGCAGTCTTCTCTCCGAATCACCGAAAAACATTCGAAAATCAGGTGATTCTGAAGAAACAACCAGTTGCTCTGCTGTACAGATATCTCTGAGCATCCACTGAGGAAGAGTAAACACCGCGTCATACATAAGAGTTCCGTCAGGAAGCCAGTCGCCATTGTAACTCACCGATTGCTCTGCAAAAAAAGGAAAGGAGGTTCTGTTGGCAACGAAAGTAACAAGCTCAGTTCCAGTCACAACAGGCATTGCAATTCTACCTGCAGCGGAAGGTGCGGAACCGTCACTCAAGAGAGAGCTCTCTGTGTCCGAATCAACCAGATATGACTGCATCCGGCAGTTGAATTCAAGTTTAAATTCTTTGTTTACAGAGCCATCTGAAGAAGTTGTAGAGATCATCACAGGCCGTAATTCAAAAGCTACCCCGTCGGTTTCTGTTTTGCATCCAAACAAAGTATAACGGGACCAGCTTCCACATTCCTCAATGAATACATACCCTCCGTGGAGAAGAGGATACCGTGAAAAAACAGTATCAGGCAACACTGGAGGCGGTACCGGAGCCGATCCTGACTCTGGAACAACGTAAACCGTATCAGGCGGCTGTGATCCACCTTCGGAAGAATGAGAAGAATAGTCATACATATTTACGGTGCAGGCACCCAACACTAGCAACATTGCTATAACTGCTGATATTTTCATTTAGTCTCCTTTCATTACTGTCATACATCCGCTGAGATCAAAGTGTTCCATTCTGGAGGTAGTGCTGTTATCTTTTCCCGACTAAGATACTAAAATAACCTCTGATTATATTTGCCCTACATAAAGGAGGTTTTGATGATTGCTGCTGTGACTGCAATACTGTTTCTTGGTTCAACTGTACTTTTCCAGGATAATTTCGATGACGGAAACGCCGATGGATGGTTCACTGTGGGTCCATCGAGTTACCTGGTTCAAGATGGCAGATATCATTTCAGCGGCGGTGGTGCAGTAAATGACGCAACATCTTACAGGGGAGAAACCGGTGAGGAAATGAGTACACCTGATTACTCCATGTGCACAGATGTTGAATTAGATGTTGGATTCTCCGGTGGAATGATGGTAAGGTATTCTGAGGACGGGCTCTACAACATAATGCTTGTTTTAAGTGAACAGCATCAGGCTCTCATTCTGTTTCGCTGGCACTGGTCTTCAATAGAACTGATGAAATCATTTTCCTTTCCGGTGCAAACAGGTATCACATACTCCATGCGAATGCAGTGCAGCGGAGAGACCATTGCAGGAAGAGCCTGGCTTCCCGGGGAAAATGAGCCGGAAGAATGGTTTGTTACTGCAACCGATACCCTTTCCCGATCAGGAGCAGCAGCTCTTTTTGCCGCAGGAACATCAAAGGGATCAACAGATGTATACTTGAGCTGTTTCTTTGACAATGTGATTGTTGAAACCCCAGAGCCATGGGCTCTCACTCAAACAAGCTGGGCCGGTATAAAAATGCTGATAAACCATGACCATGCTCACTGACCGCAATCCGGCAGGTTCTCTCCTGTGCCTTCATTGGGGGCGACGATGAATGTAATCCTCTCCATGATTATTTTGGCGGTATCAACTGTTTTGTTTCAGGACGATTTCAACGATGGAAACGCAGATGGCTGGTTCACAAAAGGGGCATTTACATACCAGGTTCTCAATGAAAGATATCATTTCAGCGGAGGAGAATCGGGAAACAACCCCACATCATACCGGGGTGATACTGGAATGGAAATGAGTACACCGGACTACTCTGTTATGATTGACGCTGAGATTGAAGTGGGAATTCTGATTGGAATAATGACCCGCTACCGAGAAGATGGCCTGTACAACATGATGCTTGTACTCAGCATACCGAGCCAGTCTCTTAACCTGTACAGGTGGCACTGGTCATCAACTGAGCTTCTTGATTCGTATCCTTTCCCTGTTCAGGAGGGAACCACCTACACAATGAAAATGCAATGCAGTGGTGATACTTTTGCCGGAAGGGTTTGGCTCCCTGAGGAAGATGAACCGGAACTGTGGTTTGTGACTGCTTCAGACTCCCTGTCCATACCGGGATCAGCAGCACTTTATGCAGCGAGAGCCCCAAACGATCTAACAGACGTATATATAAGTTGTTTCTACGACAATGTTATAGTGGAAACCCCTGAGCCCTGGGCACTCACACAAAGAACCTGGGCAGCTATAAAAAGGTTGAGCAGCCTGTAAACTCAAAAAAGTCTCAAAGGTCTTTACTGACCGTTTGCTTCGTTATTGCCCCACTGCAGCAGATAGAGGTTGTAGTAGATGCCTCGTCTGGCAAGAAGTTCCTGGTGTGTACCTCTTTCCATGATTCGTCCTGCATCTATAACCATGATCTCGTCGCACTTCTGAATGGTTGATAATCTGTGTGCAACGATGATACTTGTTCTACCCTTCATCAGGGTATCAATAGCTCGCTGGATCAGTTGCTCTGTAGCGGGGTCCACGTTGCTTGTCGCCTCATCCAGTATCAGTAATCGAGGATCGTGGGCAAGAGCTCTGGCGAAGCAGATCAGTTGTTTCTGCCCTGTTGAAAGGGTGGCGCCGCGCTCTGCCATAACAGTATCAAAACCCTGGGGAAGCCTGTCAATGAATTCCGTTGCCTGAACCATATCAGCAGCCATGCGAACCTTATCCATGGTAAGATCACTGCTGAGTCTTATGTTGTCTGCCACAGACCTGCTGAAAATGAAAGCATCCTGAAGCACGATTGCAGTGTTCTTTCTAAGAGTTTCCACCGCATGCTTCCTGATGTCCGTTCCGTCAAGCAGGATTCTTCCACTGTTAACATCCCAGAATCTGGTAAGAAGGCTGATGATGGAAGTTTTTCCTGCACCGGTTGGCCCAACAAGAGCAATGCTCTTCCCTGGTTCAATACCAAAGTTGATATCCCTCAACACAGGTGTATCAGGAGAATACCCAAAATTCACATTTTCGAACTCAACTTCACCTCTAAGCCTTTCAGGGGCAATTGCATCTTCTGCCTCTTCAACATCAGGCTCAGTATCCAGAATCTTGAAAATTCTTTCACTGGAGGCCATGGCACTCTGCATGATGTTGTACTTCTCGCTCATGTCAGAGATGGGTCTGAACATCTGACGGACGTAACTGATGAACGCAACCAGGGCTCCTATGGTAAGTGCCCCTGAAATAGCACTTAAACCACCGTATATAAGAACAATAGCAGTTCCAACCTGGGCAATAACTTCGATCAGCGGACGGAACACACCAAACACATAAAGCTGCTTCATGCTGATCTTGTAATAGTTGTCATTGATCTCGAGATACTTCGCTCTTCTGGTTCTCTCCTGTCTGAATATCTGAATTACCTTCACTCCTGAAACATCCTCGGCAATGCTGGAATTGAGCTCTGCCAGATGCTTTCTTACCTTGCGGTAGATAGTTCTGGTCTTCCTTCTAAAAAGAAGAGATGCAACTGTGAAGATGGGCAGAACGGTAAGTGAGATCAGAGCAAGTTTCCAGTCCATGAAAAGAAGAATGGTAACTGTACCAATGATCAGAAGGAAATCCTTAACCAGATTAACAAGAACCGCACTGAACATCTCATTCAGTGCCTCCACATCATTGGAAACCCTGGTGACAAGCCTGCCAACAGGATTCTTGCTGAAAAAGTTCAGACTGAGGGTCTGTATGTGATTGAACAGCTCGGTTCGAACATCGAACATGGATCGCTGGCCTGCTACAACCAGTGACATCACATGGCCGTAACCGGCGAATATGCTCACAACAAGAAGCCCCATGAAGATCAAAGCCAGCCTTGTTATTCCTGCAACATCCTTCTCGCGGATACTCATCAATTTATCAGGAGGTATTTTCCCTAGATCCCGCTCTGGAACAAGCCAGTAATCCCCCTGAATACGCCCTGTTTCCCCTTCATACTTTTCAGCAGGGAAAAGATAAAATGTCTCCGGCAGCAGGTGACCACCAGTTGCAAGAACGTGAGTGGTTGCCGGATCCATGCCATCCATTGAAGCTTTTCTTACCAGCAAAGTGTCCGACGCCAGGAAAATGAAATCGCCATCAGCCGGTTGCAACTCCATAAGGCTGTCACAGGCGGATGGAGTATCTGTATAAACCTGATACAATCTGGCAAGGTACTTATCAATACCGGTTTTGGTCACATATGGCAGCAGTAATTCCACGCTTGATGAGATAAGCATGAAGAACATGGCCAGGAATATCAGCTTGCGGTGAGGACCAACATAGTGAAGCAACCGCTTGATCAGCTTGGAATCATATCCCTTTCCTTCAACAGAATCGTCAGCGAATGAGCTCTGTCCATGTGGAGGCATCAGCAGTCACCCCCTTCACATCTTTTTCCTACTTCTTCTTCAAGCTGCTGCATCCGGTAAAGCTCTGTGTAGTAACCATCTTTTTCCAGCAGATCATCATGCGTTCCCTTTTCAACCAGCTTCCCGTCATCCAGTACCAGAATAAGATCAGCGTGTTGAACAGTACTTATTCTGTGAGCTATAAGAATGTTTGTCAGGCCGGAAATTTCCTTTTTAAGCTTTGTAAGAATTGCCGATTCAGTCTCTGTATCAATAGCACTTAATGAATCATCCAGTACAAGAATGGAAGGTGCAACTGCAAGTGCTCTGGCAATTGCAATTCTCTGCTTCTGGCCACCTGACAGGGTAATACCCCTCTCTCCAACCATTGTATCGTAGCCTTCCTTAAAGTTCTCTATCTCGGCACCTATTTCTGCCAGCTCCGCAAGATGTTTAACTGTCTCCACAGGGATGTCCTGGTTTCCGAAAGCGATGTTCTCGGCTATTGAAAGGGCAAAGAGGAAAGTCTCCTGTGGAACATACCCGAACAGCCCGCGCACCTCACCTATAACCCTCTCCCGAACATCAACACCATCAATAAATACCGTTCCGGAAGGGGGGTCATAAAGACGCATAAGAAGCTCCACCAGTGTGGTTTTTCCGCTTCCGGTCCTGCCCACAATACCCAGTGTTGATGAGGCTGAAATACTGAATGAAATATTCTTCAATACCTCAACATCCGTGTCAGGATATGTGTAGGACAATCCCCGCACCTCTATGGATGGTTCAGGTTTTCCGCTCACAGGGCCATCGACTATTGCAGGAATAGTTTTCATTATCTTCTCAAGCCTGCCCATACTGGCTGCGCCTCGTTGAAGCAGGTTAACCACCCATCCTATGGCCATCATAGGCCAGGTGAGCATTGCAAGATAGCTGGCAAAAGCCACATACTGACCAAGAGAAATAGACCCGCCTATAACAGCCCGTCCACCAACCATGAGCAAAATCGAGCTACTCATCATGGCAAGCCCCATAACAAACGGCTGCATGAAGCCCCATATACGAGTCAATCTTATGTTCTCATGAACACATTCACTTGCCTTTTCAGCAAGCAGTTTTCTTTCAGATTCCTCATCTCCATAAGCCTTGATGACTCGAATACCTGAAAGTGATTCCTGTGTTTTGTCAGTCAACCCGCTGAATGCCTTCTGAACCGCTGTAAACCTGTCGTGAAGCATCCCACCGAATTTCAGCACAAGCAGAGTTATGAAAGGCAGAGGGATCATAGTGATAAGAGTAAGTCTCCAGTCGATAAGAAGCAGCATGATGATACTGGCAAGGCTCATGAAAAGTGCATCAAAAGAGGCTATTGTCGCCATGCCTGCAGCCATGCGAACTGCATTTATATCGTTTGTGGCATGGGCCATTATGTCGCCCACTTTGGTCTTGTCGTAGTACTGTGCAGGAAGCTTCTGAAGATGGCCGTAGAACTCTGCTCGAAGGTCACGCTCGAGCCTTCGACTGGCTCCAACTATGAATATCCTCCAGAAGAACCGGAAGAAAGCCATTCCAAGAGCAATCGCTACAATGGAGAAACCCATCCGCCACACCAAAGCAGAATCAGCAGTTCCCTGAGCCAGATTATCAATGAGTTTTCTGAAAACCTGAGGAACAAGCAGCTGCAGCCCATCAACGCCTATAAGGGCGATAATGCCCCCCAGTAGAGCTTTCTTATGCTTGAATATTCGGCCGTAGAGATTTCTCAGACTTGACTTGTCAAGTTTCGGTACTCTACCTTTTCCATTGGACAAATGACACCCCCAGAATAATCGTAGAACAGCGAATATAGACAACCCCATTCGAAAGCGTTAACTAATGCAGTTCATATTTATCTTCTGCTTTTATCATGGGACATCTGGTATTATAATGACCTGTCTCTGAATGCAATTATATATAGTACTTAACTAATTGTATATCCACCGATGACATAGTCTTATTGCACTATTTCTCTGCAAAATATGCTACTTCTTTATCATCAAGCTTATTGGGTTAAAAGTTCGAATTCTCCCACCTTATCCTGATGCTCATATTCAAGTATAAGCCTCCACATCTGCGTTCAGAAGAGACCAATAGGTAATTCCCTAAAAGATTCTATCGCTTCTAATTGCATCATATTTGTAAAGAAGACTTCTGGGAACCTCCAGGAATAATATACACAGTAAGCATTCTCGAAAATGTATTTGACCCTGGAATAAATTATCGATATAGTTCGATTCTATCGTCGAAAGAAAGTAAAGCAGAGGTACAAAATATCAAAAAAACAATAGAACAGCTTTCCTCAAGAATTGGAGAACCACGGGCTTACGCGATTCTGGCTTCTGCTATGGGAGTGTTTTACTTCTATTCTGCGTTTCTTGCGAATCAGATTCGCTATGGGTTTAACCAACTCAGCATTCTTGGTTTTCCCATCGCTGCAGGTTTTGCTCTGGTGATTACTGGATTGTTGATCTTAATTCACAACAAGGATCAATCTTCACCCAGCACCGGGAAGCCTATTCCATTTCGCCGTCTGTTGTTGCCTGCTACACTTGCTGCAATTCTTCTGATGCCTCTTTTTTGGATGCTGAAAAACGGTTTCATCAATTCTGACGGTCTACTGAATATGCAATCACTCCTTTTGGGCGTAAGGATTATGAGTCATGATGAGATGCTCTCAACTTTCATTATTACGAAGATATGGGAGTCCGGCATTCTGGGATTCCGACCTGAGAATTCAATATCTGCATTCTCAGTATTCTTTGGTGGTTTCTATGTCTGGGTATCAGTAATACTTGGGGGCAGATTAACTGGCAGAAGATGGCCACTGTTCTTAATTCTCTGCCTTTCCTCCGGTTTCGTACAGATGTTTGTTGGTGATGTGGAATTCTATGCTATGGTAGCTGCCATGACTGCTTTGTACCTGCTTATGGTTCTTGAACATTTGCGAGGTCGAATAAGTATTCTTCTCCCAGCTATCACACTTGCTTTTGCTATTTCCAGCCACTTGCTTGCAGGGTGGCTTCTCCCATCATTCCTTTTTCTTTGTCTAAGAAGCATTAAAAGAAAGGAGTGGGGCAAATCGCTGATATCTGTCTTAGTTATGATTCTTGTCACAGGATTCCTATTTGTAATTGTTACTGATGCAGGTCTCCCTATACGAAATCTAACTTACAGTCACGCAATGGGTTCAGCAGATAAAGGAACCCTTGATATGCTTGCACAACCATCAATAAGCTACTATGCATCCGTGATCAATGTTCTATTTCTGCTATTTCCGCTCTGGTTAATGATCCCATTAATGTTCATCTATAAACGCATTGAATTTTCACCCTATAATATTTTTCTTGGAATCTGTCTATTTATGCTTCTTCTGCTTGCCTTTGTCTGGTTCCTTGGGCTTGGTCCTTACTTTGACTGGAATCTCATTGCTACAACTGGTGTACCTGCTTCCGTTCTTGTCTGGGGTAATCTGTTAAAAGGATCCTGGGTAAAAGGTATTAAAACCGCAGTATGGGCTCTTTTCCTGATAAGTGCCCTTCACTCCTGGACATGGATAGTTAACAACAATCATCAATTCAGTAACATACCTGAAGAGCATCGGAATCATCTGTCTGATATCATATATCAAACCAGATCTTTTAATTTTACAGATCTCATACAAAGTGAAGAAAATTAGTTACCAGGAACCTCTCTATAGCTTAGTAATCCTCGTAGTCACCCTCCTGAATGGCAGAGAAATCGATTACATACAATTTTCGAAGATCTTCTCGAACTGAATAACCCTCATCAGTTAATCTTCCGATTACAGCAGTCTGTCTGCTAATCTCAGGAACGATGTCAAATGCCTGCTCTCCAACAAGAGTGAAAACTTCACCCGATTCATCATCAGTGATAATGACTGACTCTGACCTGGTGCCAACGTGAAGCACCTCAACAATTCCTGTTACTCCAAGTAGATCACCATGCTCTTCTGCAGTATTAGTGGTTCCACACCCCGTAAAACCGAGAAGCACGAGAAGTGCTGCTGCTAATACAATAAACTTTTTCATTCTATTCTCCCTTCAGGAGCCATGGCTCAAAATCAGTAAAATCAACAATTGCACTATCTGCAATGATACCCCAACCGGTGGTTCCTGCCCAGGAGCTTTCTGTGAAAATCTGCAGGAAGGGATGTTTGACCAGGCTTGTTTCGTGCAGTATGGTTAGTTTCTGGCTGAAATTCTACTTGGAGAGCGGGTAATGGGGTTGCGGAAAACCCAATATCCTGTTGATTTCGTTTCCTGCTGGAGTTTCAGGGTCCACCATAAGAGTTCGTAAAATACAAAAAGCAAGAAGGGATACAGGCGATACATGCTCAACCCCATGTGGAAAGCGTACATGGACGGCGTCGGCGCGGGAGTCTTTCTCATTTTTTTCGCTTCCCGCCTGGATATCTGGCGACACAAGCCAGAGCGACTCGCCAACCTGTGGCTGGCTGCGGTAGCTTTCTCTGCGCTGATGGTCAATTTCACAGCCGTCTTCATAAAAGCCACTGATGGTGGTGGGCATCCCATTTTTGTCATGCTCAATCTCATGGGTGCGGCAGGGGTAGTAGTAAGCCTTCTGGAACTGGTTTTCAGCCTGGCGGAAACCTCTCCACCCCGACTGATACGAAGCCTGGAATTCTTGTTGCTGCCACTGACAGTACTTCGAATATCACAAAATGCCGTCATGATTATCGTGGCGTTATTGCTTCTTGTAACACTGTTCAAGGCTGTTAAGTCTGCCAGTCAGGGAAACGCCGATGCCAGGGGAGTGTTATTGGGGTTGGCGGTGCTCCTGATCTGTCTTGTATCTGACATCGCAGATGAACTGCACTTGGTCAATGTTCCCAATTTTTTTCCGGTGCTGGGTTTCATTGTTTTCTTTCTTTCGGTTACCCATGCTATTAACAGTCACCTGGCAAGGGAGGAATCTGCTGCACGCACCGATCCGCTCACCGGGCTGCTCAACCGCCGCGGTTTCCTTGAACTGAGCCGGTTAGTTGTTTCCATCGCTGAACGTTCTGCCAGATCCTTCTCGATAATCATGATCGATCTGGATCATTTCAAGCGGGTTAACGATAAATTTGGTCACGCCATGGGTGACCGGGTACTGCAAGAGATAGCATCGATACTGCTGCGTGGAGTTCGAGACCAGGACATTCTGGCGCGTTGGGGTGGCGAGGAAATCATCGTTTTGCTTCCCGATACTGGCGAGAATGGAGCTAACGCTCTTGGTGAAAAAATTCGATCTTCAGTTGAAGAGCTGGAGACCTGGCATGGCGAGACGCGAATCTGCGTGACTCTCTCTCTCGGAATTTCCGAGTACCACAGAGGAGAACCGTTGACAGACACCATCCAGCGTGCTGATAACGCTCTGTACCGCGCAAAGTCCTCCGGTCGAAACCGGGTGGAATACCTGGCGTTCACAGACGACACCACCGGCACCGGTGATCTCATCAAGTAACCATGGCTCAGTGAGTTGCTTCATCAGGTGTAAGGCCGAACCGGAAGAACGGTTAATCCCCGGCTGAGTAAAAAACCACGCCTCTTCTCTTTATGTGACTTCTCAATTCTTCATTGTCGATATGATCATAAATAGAAATATCAAAAGTATACGGCAGCATCAGATCATCAAGGCTCAGAGATATCCTGTTCATAACTTGCAAATTCAGTTCAGCTCCCTTAAGTGTAATATCAATGTCAGAACCATTCCTGTAGTTTCCCATGGCTCGTGAGCCATACAGAATTACCTGTTCAAGCTCTGGAAAACTCCGAAACACATTTCTGATTCCATTAATTACATCATCGGACAAGCCATATTCAGCCACGAGTTACATACCATCCATTTTTTTTTCCAGCCTTCGAAACAACTCAAAATACTGAGATGTTACAGCTGTACAGATTTCCCTGGCAGTTTCTTCATTGTAGGTATGCGAGGTTTTGTTTCTGCTTTTCAGCATTTCCATCCACCCCTGACCATCCTCTATCAGATTCAGTTGAAACGCCTTTCTAATAACATCACGGGACCCATAAATATCATTCTGCCCACTGTACTCCAGGAAGTTCTTAAGGGTTTTCCAGGCTAGCTCAAATGTGTACTCGAATGATTTAATCAGGCCCTGTTCCTCAAGTTCAGATAGATCACCCTTATCAATAAACTTCTTCATCTGCTTCAGAACTTTTCTGTAATTTGTAAATCGCTGTTTCCACCTGACATCTTCTGTTACCATCTCAGCTTCCAGTCATGGATGTTTCCTTAAACTGACAGAAGTCTGTCAGTAATCGTCCAGATCTTCCACACCGATGATCGAATAGTCTATCACATAGACCTTCTGCAGCTCCATGCGAACAGAATATCCTTCATCGGTCAGCCTTCCAATAACTGCAGTGAGCTGACCATATTCGGGAACAATATCAAAGGCCTTCTCGCCTACAAGGGCGAAGACTTCACCAGACTCCTCATCAGTAATGATCACAGTTTCAGATCTGGTTCCTGCATGAAGAACATCCA
>JAOZRM010000257.1 GCA_029940175.1 Candidatus Sabulitectum sp.
CATCGGACTCCAAATCCGAAGGTTGAGGGTTCAAGTCCTTCCTGCCCTGCCAGCCACTCTTCATAGCAGCGATTGGCAGGAATGCCGAAAGGACGGGAAATGGCTTCAAAAGCCGTAAAAGCTACAAAGAATGGCAATCTGCTTATTAGATTGTGGCAGACTGTCACTGAGTTTTTCGGAGAGGTAAAAGCCGAAATGATCAAGGTGGCATGGCCCAGTCGTGATGAAGCGATTTCCTCCACCTGGGTAGTAATTGGTGCAGTTGTGATTGTGGCTATCTGGATTTTTGTAGTTGATAAGATTACAGCCATGACCATGGCAGGCCTGGTTAGACTGCTGGGCTAACAGGAATTTTCAGAAAGGCACACGATGACTGTAGAACCTTTGGAGAACCTGGATAAAGAAGCAGGCGAAGTCGTGGCTGAGTCTGAAGAAGAGAACGAGAATTTTAAATGGTATGTGGTTCACTCCTTTTCAGGGTATGAGCAGAAGGTTGCCAAATTTCTAGAGGGTCAACTTTTGCGTAGATACCCCGGTCGCATTGGTAAAACACTTATTCCAACCGAGGAGATCACCCACAGGAAGAACGGCAAGGAGTATACCCGGGAGAAGAAACTGTATCCCGGTTATGTTTTCGTTCAGCTGGAGATCACTGACGAGATAATTATGGATATCAGAGCAATGAGTAATGTCAGTGGATTTCCTCCTATGAACAGAGGTAAACCGGTTCCGCTCACCGAGCCGGACATGAAAAGAATTCAAGGGCAGAGCACCGGCGTGACTGACAAAAAGGTTGTTCGAATTCAGTTCAAGGTCGGGCAGACCGTCAGAGTAACAGACGGACCGTTCAGAAACTTCACAGGTGTAGTGGAGAGCATTAATGCCGAGCGGGGCAAGGTCAGGATAATATTTACAATATTCGGGCGGAAAGCGCCTGTAGAGATTGATTACAAACAGGTCAGGATGGTTTGAGGGGACGCCGGAACCTTCAGGCTTTATTCATAAATATCCGGTAAACTACTGCTAACCCCAGTAAGGGGAGGGGTAAGCAGCAGAAAGGAGTAACCATGGCCAAGAAAATCTTGGGCGTGGTAAAGCTTCAACTCCCTGCAGGCAAGGCAACACCGGCTCCACCGGTTGGCCCGGCCCTCGGTCAGTATGGAATAAATCTGGCCGGGTTCTGTAAGGACTTCAACGCCCGCACCCAGGGTAAAGAAGGACTTATTGTTCCTGCGGTAGTAACTGTCTTCAAAGACAGAAGCTTTACCTTTATACTCAAGTCCCCCCCTGCTTCAGTACTGCTGAAACGGGCAGCTGGGTTAGCAAAGGGATCTGCTGAATCCAACCGGGAAAAGGTTGGAACTGTCACTGTAGAACAGTGCAGAGAGATCGCCAAGCTGAAAGAACAAGACCTGAATGCAGCGTCAGAGGATGCAGCTATCAGAATGATAGCCGGTACCGCTCGCAGCATGGGTCTGGAGGTGGTGGATGGCTAAAAGCAAAAGATTTGCGAAAGCCCTGGAAGCCATTGACAGAGAGAAAAGCTATTCTCTCGAAGAGACAGTGGCAGCGATCAAAAAATTTGCCACAGCTAAGTTCAACGAAACCATCGAGGTCGCATGTAATCTTGGCGTAGATCCCAAGTACAGTGATCAGGTCGTTCGAGGAACATGTATGCTTCCCCACGGAACCGGTAAGGTTGTCCGTGTACTTGCCTTCGCAAGAGGAGACAAGGCAGAGGAAGCCAAGCAAGCAGGAGCTGACTACATCGGAGACGAGGAAACGGCCCAGAAGATTACTGCTGGCTGGCTTGAATTTGATGTTGTGATAGCCTCACCGGACATGATGGGTGTTGTAGGCAAGCTCGGAAGAGTTCTGGGACCCAGGGGTCTCATGCCCAACCCGAAAACCGGTACTGTTACCATGGATGTGGGAAGTGCAGTTAAGGATGCAAAGGCTGGAAAGATCAGCTTCAGAGTTGATAAGACCGGTAATGTGCACGTTCCTGTTGGCAAAGCGAGTTTTGAAGAGGATGCTCTCAAGGAAAACATTCTTACATTCATGGAGAAGGTTATTCAGTTGAGACCGGCTTCTGTAAAAGGTCGCTATTTAAAGAACATGTCTGTTTCTTCAACTATGGGCCCCGGCATCCGTGTAGACATCAATGATGTCCGCACACTGCTCAGGTAGAAAGGAGTTGCGACAATGAGTATTACCAGAAACCACAAAGAAGTCGTAGTCTCTACTCTTCAGGGTGGAATCGGAGAGTCAGGCTCGGTTGTGCTGGCCGACTTTACAGGTATCAATGTTGAGGCAATGACGGAATTGCGTATTCAGATGCGCGAAGCCGGTATAGTTTTCACCGTGGTCAAGAACACCCTGCTCAGGCGTGCTTTTGAAGAGATCGGCATTAAGCCTGACGAGGAGATCTTTGGTGTTCTCAACGGACCTACTGCCATCGCATACAGTGAAGATGAAGTTGCCCCTGCAAGGATCATAAAGGCTTTTTCCAAGGCCCACAAAGGATTACTTGTGATGAAGGGCGGTTTTGTAGCCGGAAGAAGCTTCAGCGCAGCTGAGGTTATCAGTCTGGCTGACATGCCAAGTAAAGATGAGCTTCTTGCTCGGGTGATTGGTTCAATGAATTCACCTCTGCAGGGCTTTGTAATGGTTACCAGTGGTGTTCTCAGAAAGTTTCTTTATGCTGTTAATGCCATCAGCGAGAGCAAAGAATAACTTGAACAATAGTAACACGGAGTTCAAAGGAATTCCGCGAATTACGGAGGAAATACAATGAGTGAAGACAGAAAGGCCGCGGTCATCGAGGCTATTTCAAACATGACCGTCCTTGAGCTCGCTGAGCTTGTTAAGGAAATGGAAGACAAGTTCGGTGTTTCAGCGGCAGCACCAGCAGCAGCTGTAGCAGCAGCTGGTCCTGCAGGAGAAGCAGTTGAAGAGCAGAGCGAGTTCGATGTTGTTCTTGAAAGCTTTGGCGCCAAGAAGATCGCCGTTATCAAGGTCGTTCGTGAACTCACAGGTCTGGGTCTCAAAGAAGCCAAGGATCTTGTAGACGGCGTACCGTCCAAGGTTAAAGAAGGCGTTGAGAAGCCAGAGGCAGAAGAGGTAAAGAAGCAGCTTGAAGAGGCCGGCGGAACTGCTGTTCTCAAATAGATACTAGATACCTATGCTGACGGCGGGAGAGAGTAGAACTTCTCCCGCCTTCAGTCCCTTATTCCCGGAATTCTTGCCGGGAACAGGTAAGAACTTCGAGGCATACCGCTAATTTTATTTCGGTACAGGAGCAGTGTAGAGGAGTGGCAGTGAAAAAAACGAGACCTATGAGGAATTATGCTCGCGTTAAACCCGCGATTAGAGTTCCTGATTTACTGAGAGTACAGAAGGAATCGTTCGATAATTTTCTTCAGGCTGATGTTAAGCCGGAGGAGAGGCTTCCCCAGTGGCTTCACAAG
>JAOZRM010000258.1:0-1377 GCA_029940175.1 Candidatus Sabulitectum sp.
ATTGAATCTGACTGTATCCTTCCCGTACGGGAATACCCAACTGGACATGCAACATCTTCTTTAATATAATACCGTACGGGAATATCAAAAGCAGTGTTATGTTTCTTCTCTTCAGCTGCTATGTTGGTATTATGCAACCTTTCCACGGGCAGCCCGGAATGAATCGGAGGTGCTTTTTGTCCGAATTGCTTTCTCACTCTTACGGTAAGGTAGTTTCTGTAAAAGAACTTGGGCAGATAATACGTATGAAGCGCAACTCTCTTGGGTTAACTCTGGAGCATGTTTCTGGAATGGCAGGTATTGGACCCAGGTTCCTCTCTGAGCTGGAGAGAGGAAAGGAAACCATAGAGTTTGGGAAAGCTCTGCAGGTTATGAATTGTCTTGGTCTGGAACTGTCTATCAAGCCACGGGGTGGAGTTAAAAACAGGAGTCAGGAATGACTGAGGAATTTTCTGTGACAGGTGAGTTAAGTGTTTACGCTGAGAATTCCAGGATTGGTGTAATTCACTCTGATCCAGACGGCAGAATGTCATTCACCTATTCAGCAGACTGGGTTGAGAACCGGAACAGTTTCCCGATTTCCATCAGCCTGCCGCTGAATTCTGATGCTATCTATAAAGATAAAGCACATTCATTTTTCTCAAATCTTTTACCGGAGGGTATCCAGAGAGAACATGTTGCCAGGAAACTTGGTATTTCAGTTGAGAATGATTTTGGTCTTCTGGCCAGATTAGGGGGAGAATGCGCAGGTGCCCTTTGGATAGGAGCTGGTGTACCCCCATTTTTTCCTGAACAGCGGTATCAAGCTATTTCAGAAGCCGATTTGTATGAACGGTTAAATAATCCAAGTATTTACACATCATTTGTTGGAACAGTTGAAGCCAGATTGTCCCTTTCAGGGGCTCAGGATAAACTTCCTGTTTTTGTCAGTGAGGAAAAGCTGTTTCTACCTTTGAACTGGGCACCATCATCTCATATTCTTAAATTTCCAAATGGAGATTACCAAGGGCTGCCAGCCAATGAAGTTCTTATGGCACAAATTGCAAATACTGTTGGAGTTCATACAGCAGAAGCCAAGTTACATCAGGTAAAAGATGTGGAGACATGCCTTGTCTCAAGGTATGACAGAGTTGAAACTGAAGATGGTGTTCTCAGGCGACTTCACCAGGAAGACTTCTGCCAGGCCATGGGGTTGCCTTCCTCAAAGAAGTATCAGCAGGAGGGCGGACCAGCTTTCTCTCACTGCTACAAACTGCTTAGGGATGTTAGTACTGAGCCGGCAATTGACTGCGATCAACTGATGAAGTGGTTTGTACTGAATCTGTTGATAGGTAATGCAGATGAACATGCTAAGAATTTGTCTCTGCTTTATAATAG
>JAOZRM010000258.1:1387-3436 GCA_029940175.1 Candidatus Sabulitectum sp.
AGGGAGTGTGGAGTAAGACCTGCATGGCTGCGCAATCTTGTTCTTGAAATGGCGGAGAAGGTTGCTGCAGTTTTAGATAATGATTTTAACTATTTGTCTGCAGATGTATTTGTGTACCGACGAATTCTTCCTGCTGCAAGAAAACAGGCAAAACATATCCGGAATGCCTTTCGTCAGGCAGCAGGGAAAATTTAGCATTTCAATCAGTTCAAAGAAGTTTGACTTCTAAGATCAGTTTTCATTCCAATAACTGAAGGTCATATTTACTACATCTGCTCTGAGAATTTCACTTCCGTTCCGGTAAACAATCAGGTATCCAGGAGGCTCTTCACCGGTACCAATACGAACCACATAGCATTTGTATGAGTATTCATTGTTAGTGAACTCATAGTAGTGGTTGCCACCGGAGCCGTCTCGCTCCACTGTTCCACCATAAAGCACAAGATCTGGTTCATCAGACTGGCTTGAGCCAGCGGGCCATACAGCGTACCTGAAACTCATGTTGCCCATGTCATCTACTCTTACCAGATAGTTTTCTGTTTCCCAGAGTAGTCTAAGTTCTGAGAACTGTCGAATACTGCTGTGCAGATCACTGGCTGAACCGGCATAAGCAGTGCCAACTCCTGATGAAACCATCAGAAGAATTGCGACAATACTTGAGATTGTGTTGCCTTTTGTCATTTAGGTTCCCTTTCAATGTTTAGCACGTATGCTATTTGAGATGCTACCTGCTACAGCCCTTAGATATTGAAGTATTCTTTCATGTGTATTGATGATCATGTAAAAATCTTTACTTTACCAGCCTCCCATAAGTCCTGAAGTCAGGTTGTCTGTTAGATCGTTTGCAAAGCCATCAATTGCCCGTGTTGCATTTTGAACTGTTTCACCATACCTGCCCTCTGCGGCGTCATCCACCATTCTTCCGGTTGCTTCCATGGCTCGCTGGCCACCGTGATGCTCCATCTCAAGTTGAACCAGTTCAACAACGTCACCCTGATATATCGCTGTTCCATAATCGACAGCAAGCCCCAAGTCAGATGTCCCCGAGGAACTGGATGTGTGCGAGTTACCCGAAGAGTGGTTGCTGGAGCCTTCCTGTACTCCGGAATACCTTACCCCACTGCCGTTTGAGGAACCGTTGCTGCTACTTGAGGAGTTGCTACTTGAGGTGCTACTGGCACTTGAGCTGCCGCTGGTTGATGAACTACCTGAATTAGATCCGGAAGTATTGGAGTAGCTCGAGTATGTTGGTGGAGGAGTTACTGTAAAGTTAAAATCTGAAGATTGAGCTGCAGCACTTCGATCAGAAAGCGAAATAGTGTCTGTTGCAACAAGAACTCCGAATGCGATAAGAAATACAGCAGCAATACTGCCTGCTATCCTGCCGGCTGAATTTTGTGTTTTTCGAGCAGGCTGTTGATATGAGTAAGCATTCTCTTTTACGGGGGCAGAAGCTTGGTAGTTCTGTGGTTGCTGGAATCCGCCTGGTTGTATTCCTCCGCTTAACCACGCCCTAAGAGGCTGGGCGTTCCAGTCCAGCCTGACTTTGTTAGAAAAAACAACAGAATCACAGGGTATTACAGCTGCTCTAGTCACTTTTGCACCTCTTACAACAGTACCTCCGCTCGATCCTAGGTCTTCAATAATCAAACCCTGTGCTGTATTTGTAAGTCTTGCATGATTTCGGGATACAAATGGATGGTTAATTCTAAGATTGCAATTCTCATCCCTTCCAATTACGAAAGGCATTCCAGCACTTGACGGGGCAGAAGAGAAACCGGAGCCACTGTTGTTCCAATTGGTGAATGTGAATGAGCCCCAGTTGAATCTGTGGTGTTGAGAGAATCTTACATCATCGCCCACATTTACTCTGGCTCTGCTGATTCTTCTGCCATTAACGAAGGTGCCTCCAGCAGAATTCAGATCAACTATTTCCAGCCCGGATGGCGTCTTGACAAACATGGCATGGTTTCGAGACACATGGTTATCCTGGATACAGAGTGAGTTATCCGGTAACCTGCCTATGGTGAATTCATTCAATATTGCAAT
>JAOZRM010000077.1 GCA_029940175.1 Candidatus Sabulitectum sp.
TGTTCAGCCACTTGTCAAAGGCTTCTCGACCGTAATCGTTCCAGAACTCGCGGAACGAGTCGTAGTGGCGTTCATTGCCGTTCTTATTGATGTAAACATGTTTCTCGTCGCATTTGCTGGGCTTGCTTCCTTTGCTTCCTCTGTTTGAGAATGTATTGTTGTGGCTCCCGAAGAAGATATGAGAAAGAACCACCAGGCCTACCGCCTGCCAGTATCCAATTGCCGGGAGGCTGAAGATGGCCGGCATCAGGGCATTCCAGAGCCACATGACGACGAAGCCGAACAAAACGGCAAGGGCAGTCACGGCTATGATTCCCAGTATCACAAAACCCATTACAATGAGAACTTTTACAAGCGGGTGGCGAGGGGGGTCTCCCTCGTGTGTTTTTCCGAATCTAAATGCTGAACAGAGCATTGTGTTCCTCCTTTAAATGATCGAGTTGTTTCTTTATGGTTTTCAGTCCTCTGTGTTTCCTGGCCAGGAGAGTTCCCATTGGGATATTCAGTTGCTTCTCAAGTTCTTTGAATGAAACTTCGTTGAATTCTGTTTCCATAATTACCTGCTTTTGCTGTTGCGGCAGGTTGCTTATTGCAGCGTAGATCTGGTTTCTGAGCTGCTCCCTGCTGTACGCGTTCTGCGGTTCATACTTAAGGTCGGGAATAATGTCGTAGAGGCTTAGTTCATTCCGGTCCGGCTCATCCAGAGATTCCGTTCGGTTCGCTGGTTTTCTGTATTCGTCTATGATCTTGTTTCTGAGAGCACGGAATACATAGGCTGTGAGATTTGCAATGGGCTTCATAAGGTCCGGCCGGTCCAGGAGGTTAAGAATGACATCCTGCACTATGTCCTCGCTATCCATGTGCGAAGCATCATCGAGTTTTGTTCTAACGAAGTTCACCAGTTTGTGATGATTCTTCTCCCAGAACTCTGCAAGTGATCTTTTTCCGCTTCCGGTCATTCCGTTTCTCCTCTCTTCATTGCTGAAGACGAAAAGGGTGGAATAATATTGCATATTGCCATACACATTAATTATCACTATTATGTGTATGATTGGAGGAAGTGAATATGGGTAGAACAAATATAGTTCTTGATGAGGAGCTTTTAGATCAGTGCAAGGAATTGACAGGAATCAAAACTTCCCGAGCACTGGTGGATTACGCTTTGCATGAATTACGCAGACTGGCACTGCGCAGAAGACTGATGGAGCTGAAGGGTTCGGTGATCTGGGAGGGCGATCTGGCGGTCTGGCGCAAAGAACGGGATAATGGTTCTTGTTGATACATCTGTCTGGATTGATTTCTTTCACGGTAAATCAGGAATGCATGTGAAGGCGCTTGAAGAACTGATCACCAATGATCAAGAGATATGTATGTGCGGACTGATTCTATCTGAAGTACTTCAGGGCATAAAACTCCAGCGTGATTTCTTCAGAACAAAGAATTTCTTTGAAGCGCTTGTTTATCTGCCAATGAGCAAAGAAACATTCCTGCTAAGTGCCGGGCTTTACAGGTCTTTAAGAAAAAAAGGCGCTACAATTCGAAAACCCATTGATTGCATGATTGCGTCAGTAGCAATAGAAAACAATCTACCACTGCTGCATAATGATCGTGATTTCTACTGGATTGCCCGTCATACAGAGTTAAGCATTTTTGAATCCGGTGAGTAAACACCAATCTGCAGATGATCAATTATGGTAATTCCTGGGATCTGTTTTGTGTACCCTGCACCGCAGGGTTATGACTATCCTCAAGTACCGCATTCAAGATCGGTTATCTCTATATCAAACCCCTGATAGTTACCATCCGGAAGAATGACTGGAATTGAGTAGTCGGGATTGCTGAGGATCTCTGATACCTGTGGATCCTCTGCAGATACAAGGTTTGCTGTATTCAACCGCCATTCATCTTTTATCTCTTCAAATCTGTCTGTGTAATCCTGGGCGCCAAGCTTCGATGTTAAGGCCCAGTATAAGTATCGTGAGATCTGCCCTTCATAATTACGGGAGTGGTCTTTGTTTGTATACCATGCATTTGATGGATACTCTCCCGGTACATCCGGGAAGTACCCTCCCCTGGCGGAATCCATTGCAACAGACAATTCAGAACCGTGGTAATCTCCGAAAATTTCAGGCCAGGCGTTTGCATAACCGTGGGTGGTTATCAGGTTCAGCACCTTCTCCAGAGAACCGTCAAAATGGCTGTTGATCCCGTCTGGATTGAAGTTCGAGTTGGTCTCACCGTCTAAGAGATACTGTACTGCTGTTATCTGAGAAGGCAGAGTCTGCAGGTCAAATGCATCTGCTTCACTCTGTGTACCGAACATCAGAATGGTTGCATTGCGAGCTGAAAGCTCAGAAGTTACTCCTGTCTTATCCGGTTCTCCGTCCCCGTCATTATCCAGATACTGCGCCAGTACATTTCCGGCATGCAACATTCTTGTGTCAGTTACGGATTGAGTGGCCCATATGGTTACGCCGAAAACCTTAATCTCTCTGTTGAAATCATCAGGCGGAGTAATACCGGCTACATTTATGCAACCGGCTGTTGCAATAAGTATTGTGATCAGTAAGAGAGAAAACCTGCTCATGTGTTCCCCGTCATCTCAGTTGTTTGTGCACGATCCTTGTTTGCCTTTACAATAATGCTTCTTATTGCTGTTTGCAGACCTGTTTCCCTACCCTTGTTTATCCTTGAATCTGAAAACTGTTCCATCTGATCGGACACGCTTCATTTATGTGGTCTCGAAATTTATCCTGTTTCGTGGGACAAGAGGAATTCCTTTAGAAATTCTGTTTGAATCATACTTTTTCCATGGATAATTGCATATTTTTGAAGGCTGTTGTATATCAGCATACGGAGGTGCGTCTGTGAAGAGAAAACTGTCCACGATTTTCATGATTCTTGCTACTGTGTTTGTTGTGGGTTTCTGCAGCTTATACATGACAAGGGAATTTACAAAAGCAGACAATTTTTCCCGTATGAGCGACATGTGGAGTCTTTTCGTATTCAATGACTCTACGAAACGCGCGCTGTTCCATGAAGTGAACATGGATGATTTTGTTGATGCTCCCTACCCTGTTCGAGGAGACTCACTGATCTCAGTGGGAGGATTACCAGCAACCAAGGAAAATTACTTCAGTTTATTCGGTACTGATACTCCCAGGGGTCAGGAATTCGATATTGAATTCTCTCATGGGGATTCTGTTTACACAACTGTCATTGCTACTCACACTATTCCCAAGGCACTTCAGGTGCAGGTATGGCTGATGATAATTCTCCGCACACTGATTGTATTCGGCCTGATTTCAGTTGCTCTCTGGGGGTTCATAAAACAGCCTTACTCCTCTGCTGTGCTAACACTGTCGCTGTTCTGCTTTGCCATGGCATTACAGTTCACAGTTGCCGTTTCTTCAATTGCTGATGTTTATGCAGGTTTTAATCTGCCCATGATATCCCTTACGCTGGTGTACATATTCTCCGCGTTCACAGCTCCTCTTTTTCTTAAGCTGCAACTTCTTTTTCCTGTGAGGAATTCAGTCTACAATAAGCACAGGATCATCTACAACCTGCTTATCTTTCTACCCATTGTGATAATTACTCCTATGGTGATGTTCATGCATATGGAGCAGTTCATCTGGGGCAATGTTGTTTCCACCGTTATGCTTCTGCTGGGATATGTTCTGCTGGGTCGCAACTACAAAAAGGCAACTGTGTTCCTTGAAAAGCGTCAGACAAGGCTGGTGCTGCTGGGAGCAGGTCCAGGTTTGATCATATACGTTCTATTCGGATGGTTCATACAGTTTTCCAGAGAGGTCTTTACAGAACTTCCTGTGGTTACAAGAATGCTTGTTGGCAATATCCTCTTCCTTATTATTCTTACTATTCCTGTTTCTCTGGGCTATGCTTTTGGAAAATACAGGCTGCTTCAGGTTGAAGGACGTTTGAAGCGTGGAACCAGGTTCTTTGCTGTGAATTTCTTTCTTCTAGCGGTGTTTGCCGGTGTTCTCTGGGGTGTTGGTGAATTGCTGCTTGAAAAGATAGGTATCAACTCACAGACACCGATACTCATACTGGGTATTGTGCTGGCTTTCTTCTTCATGAGCCTTCAGAGACAGATCAGACATAAGATTGAAGAGTACTTCTATCCTGAACGGGCAAAACTTCGAGTTTTGATGAAAGACTTCCTGGCATCAAGTATGGCACGAACTGAAAGTGCAAAATTCTGGGAAGAGCTTGAGGAAAAACTTGCAGATGGTCTTTCCGCTGAGAAGATATATCCTGTTCTTCGGGTGACCGGTAAGGAATTCTTCACTGTAGATCTGGATGAACCTGCTCCCTTCACACCGGGAGATGCATTTATCCGCAGACTTGAATCAAAAGACAATCCCCTTTTGTTTGATGAGATGATCGCAAGCGGAAAGATAACTTTATCGTCTGAGCAGAGAGAATGGTTCATTAAACGGAAAAGTGCCATTCTTCTCCCCCTTGTTACAACTTCAGGGCTGCTTGGCTTCCTTGTGATCAGCAGCAAAACCAACGGAGAGGATTTCACCTCAGAGGAACTTGAGCTGCTGGAAAGCTTTTCCACACAGACTGCACTTGTTGCTGAAAACCTTGAACTGCTTGGTGAAAGGCTGGAAAAGGAAAAACTCGAAGAACAGCTGAAAGTTGCCCGAAATATCCAGCAGGGTATTCTGCCCGGGAACATCCCATCCGTTCCGGGTATTGAGATATCAGCATTGATCAGGTTCTGCCTTGATGTGGCTGGAGATTACTATGACATTATACCACTTGAAGACGGTAGAGTTGTTCTTTCAATTGGAGATGTCTCGGGTAAAGGCGTTGGTGCAGCACTACTTATGGCGAATCTTCAGGCTTCTCTGCGAACTGCTCAGGCAATGGGAGCAAGCCTTTCAGAATCCGCTGCCAAGATCAACAAACTTGTCTACGAGAATACTCCTTCCGATATGTTCATTACCTTCTTCATGATCTGCATTGATCCTGAGAAGAAACGTCTTCGCTATGTGAATGCCGGTCACAACCCGCCATTCCTGGTTGAAAGTGACGGTCACGAGAGAATGTTGACAAAAGGCGGGTTGCTGTTCGGAGTTGTTGAAAACGCACAATATGAAGAGGGTGAAGTATCACTCCGGAACGGAGACATGATCCTCATGTACACCGATGGTGTTTCAGAGGCCATGGATAGCAATGATGAAGAATTCGGAGAAAAACAGATAGCTCACATTGTAGCACGTAACAGGGAACTACCCCTGGACGAGCTTCTTTCCCTGATCGAGAAAGAGGTAAGCATCTACCACGGATCGAGTTCTTACTCAGACGACTTTACTCTGCTTGCTGCGAGAATAAGAAACTGATATTGAAATTTCCAGGACTGACCAATTGTTAAAATTCGTAGTAGTACAACCCTCTGCCGGTGCTGAATACAATGGCTGTTCCGGAATTCAGTGCCTTTATTCTGCTGTTCAGTGAAATGTATCCCATCAGTTCGGTTAGCTCAGTGGTTTCCTGCTCTTCAAAAGTCGACCAGTTCACCCTTCCTCTTCTGATAGACTCTCCCTGGTTTCTACTGAATATGTAATTGCCTTCTGAAATTCTGCAGAGGATGAGGAATGGCTCTTCCTGACTTTCATAAATCGTTCCGTCTGAGAACCTGATGATCTGGGGTCCATCTATCTGCGCCAGCCCTGCATCAGGCTCAATCCACTGGTCAATAACAGGAGAGGTAAGTGTTGAGTCCTGGAAAATGATTGAGAAAACCGCTATGTCTGCTATGGTTGTCAGCGGTGCGGGTCCTGATGCAATCAGGTCAGACCAGGGATTGCCAGTGAAATAGTCGCCAATAATGCCGTTGCTGCTGAACCTTGCTCCTTCCTCCAGATCGATGAGATCAAATGGACGGAGAGAACTGCTTTCATCCCCCAGGTAGTGACCGAAGTATGATTCCGGATCCGGATTGCATGGAAGGAATCCAGCTCCGTAGAGCAATCTTGAATCCTGAGTGAAATCAAAAGAAAGTTTATTACCTGAATCTGTTGTCACTCCCACAACCTGTGCCCCGCCACCTGCGGCGTTGCAGACAATAATGACGATTGGCTCGGGCATGGAAAGGCCTCTGTTCAGCACACTGTCTGGAATGGACACCTGAATTGCAAGGCAGACAAGATTACCATCAGGACTGCTCTTCAGAAGCTTGATCTCTCCTGTACCGCTCCAGCCGTCATCTTCAGGAACCCATCCCACGGAGAAAGACTCTGTGTTGAACGGATCATCAATATTTACAGAGGAAAGCACTCCATTGGAGTTAATGAAAACAACTGCACCCTGAGCTGTCAATACAAATTCCCCGGAAATGGTGGAAAGTGAATCGGTTAACATTACAGGCTGCGCTACAGAAACAGATACCATAAGAGTAACAGCGAAGAATAGAAGTTGAAAGTGTTTCGTTGATGTTCCTTCCATATCGTTCATTCCTCCCTTACAAGGAAACAAACTTGTATCAGGCAGCAAACAGACAAACTGCGAGTTATTCAGCTTCTGCGGCTACGTGAATAATCAATGCCTTAATAGTATAGTGTTGTCTCTTTGTGCAGGCAACATCTACCCTGTTAATGAACAGACTTGGAAATTCTGCAGATACTACTCGCTCTGCGGTAAAATCTCTCTGTAAGAAGCTCCAGTCTCCAGAAGATATTCATATTCAAGAAATGGGGGTTCATTGAACTCCGGGTCTCCGAAGTGCTCACTGAATTCCTGGTTGGTGGTAATCCCGAACTCCTCTGATACTCTCTCATACCACTTGGAGTAGGTCTCCACCTCGGTGCTGGCATCCATAACAGTGGGGCACAGCATGTTACCACCTGCTTCAGGAATGTACATCAGCACATTTACAATGGTCACCTCAACAGGATCGCCTATGTGCTGAAAAAGAAAAACTCCCAGGCCGGGATTACTGGCTGCTGGAGCCCACGCAGAGATAAGATCGCCATTATCACAGGTGAATGCAGGATGGTAGTAATCTCCTACGCTGTAGCCCATGAAAACAGCCGTGATCACAACAGAGTCCTCAGGGCTCTGTTGAACTTCGTATACAAATTCCTGCTCAACTGCAGTGTTTAAAAGCAAAGCTATTACGGCAAACAAATGCATATTCCCTCCCTGCTGTGAAATATATAGACGTCTTCTTCCACAGGTATCAATTAATGTCCAACAAGGTTGGTTTGAACACGGAGTTCTCTGCATAGACGAATAAGCTTCTTATCTCTCGTCAACAAAATACCGCCACTCCTTCTTGCACACACAAGATAAAGCAAGTCATACACTGAATGATTATTAAGAATTGCTTCATGCAAAGCTTCTTTCCACAAATCTGCTGCTGGAATAAATTTGTCAATAATCAGTATTCCTGTTTCCGCCAGATATGATGACTGTGAATGAGAATAACCAGCTTGCTTGTGATACTTCCACGCTACATTTGCTACTTCCGAAATGTAAATGTCTGGAGCTAAGATAGCATCTGCATTCTTTAAAATTGCTGAGAACTCATTGTTTGAGTCCTTTTGCAAAACAACATCAACAGCAGCAGAAACATCCAGAACTGCTATCATCTGTCTCTATCTGATCTGACAAGAGAAACAGGATCAACCATGCTGGAGTCAGGCAGGGTCTTTAAAGCTATCCTTGCCAGTAAAGCCTTTCTTCTGGTTTTGTTGTTGGCGTGTAACCTCAACGCTTCTTTCAAAAGTGAAATGGTCTGTTGTGCAATACTGCGACTTTCCTTTTCTGCCAGCATAACCAGACTGACATAAACATCCTCAGGCAGATCTCGGACTTGAAGAGTTGGCATAAATTACCTCCCGCATGCAATATTACATCATTAAGCATGCATGTCAATTATTAACACTCATAAGTACTCCAGCAGTAATCTCATGATTGCCTGCTGGAGTTTTCTTGATATTCCTTGCGCGGGATTACTCTCCTATTTTTTTAACTTTTCCTGCAAACAGGAATTTCAGGACCTGACTCCCTCTTTTCTATTTTGTTTGCTGCAACTCTGAGTGCAGCTCTGATGCCTTCTTCTGTAACCGGATGGTAGAAGTTAAGTTCAAGTGCCTCGAATACCGTAAGACCTCGCTGTATGGCCCATGAGATTGAATGAGCCAGATGCTCTCCATCAGGAATTGCCATTTCAGCACCAATGAGTTTGCCGCTGTCTTTTTCGGCATAAATTCTTAACATTCCATGATTCTGCAAAGCGGTCATAGCTCTGGCCTGCCCGGAGTAGTCCATGGCACCTATCACTGTGTTCTCCATGTCGAGGTCTGCGAATTTTGTACCTGCTGCAGCGATGTTGGGGTGGGTGAATACAATGCCGATGAAGGTTCTGCGACAGTAACTCTGTATGCTGTCCTTTATGCTGTTCACACCTGCTATGTGTCCATCATCTGCTGCTTCAGCCAGAAGCGGAATCCTGGTATTTACATCTCCTGCGATAAATACAGGCAGGTTGCCAACCTGCATGGTGTTATGGTTAAATTCCGGGATTCCCATTGCGTTCAGAGGAACACCCAGATTCTCCATGTGGAGACCTGCTGTGTTGGGTTTTCTTCCAACTGAAACAAGTACCTTCTCAACCGATACTTCTATATCCCCGGACCTAACCAATATTCTCTTTGAACCATCCTCTTCAAGTGTTACTCTGCTTTCCAGGTGAATTGGAAATTCCTCTCCCAGAAGCTTTACTGCAGATGCCGCAACCTCGGGGTCGGTGATACCACCAATAGTACTAAGTGCGTCAAAGCCTGTAACTTCAACACCAAGTCGGCTGAAGGCCTGTGCCATTTCCAGACCGATAGCACCAAGACCCACTACTGCCAGACTTCCGGGCAGGTGATCCATTTCAAAAAGCTCTTCATTGGTAACGATACGATCACCGAATTTTTTCCATGGCTCAGGCATTATCGGGGTTGAACCAGTTGCAATGATCAAAGCCTTTGTTTGTATCTGCTCTCCGTTGACCTCCACAAGATTCGGGGTCAGGATCTTGGCTCTTCCTGAGATATTCTTGTCCCCAAGATTATTCGTTGCCCTCATAACACTTGATACAAACTTGTCTCTGAGGCCTCTTGCTCTTTTCAGTACGGCTTTTCCATCAACTTCAATTGATCCGGTAAGCTTGAAACCCATCTCTTCATAAAGGTGTCGCTTGTGGTAGATATCCGCAGCCTCGATAAGCATTTTTGATGGCATACAGCCAATTCTGGCGCAAGTGGTACCATATGGTCCATCATTTATTATCACAAAGTTTTCTGTTCTTTTCCTTACATGACCAAGGGCGGAGAGCCCTGCTGTACCGGCACCTATTATCACTACATCAACTTTTCTAAGCATTACAAATCCTCTTTCTCTGCTTACATTTATAGAATCAGGGGCGGTTTTGCCACCCCCGATATTATGGAATACTGCTTAATATACTATCAGTTTCAGTCGCTTAGAATAACTACTGATGATGAATCTTTGAGTTCACCGAACTCAACAAGAATTCGGTAATTTCCTGCTGGTAGATTAGAAGTGTCCAGAAGAGGAGACATTGCAGTTATCTCTGATTCAAGAACACACCTGCCAGTCATATCGAAAAGGCTTGCAGTAAACTGACCGTGATGCAACCATCCCACAGAAACGCTGCTTCTTGCAGGATTTGGAAAAACTGTAACATCCGACCTGTCTGAAGGTATTTCCCCTTCTTCAATCCCAGTCTGTAAACCGGCTCTTAAAATCCAGTTGTTCGGATCAAGTGTTACTGAGACAGGTTCAAAATCTACGGTGAATATTTGATTATCACTTACAACATCATTCCACATAACAATAAGTGTATCCTCAGAAGTTCCTTCAATAAGAAGATCCACCGGCATTTCAAAAACAGGACCTATCGTTTGAATCTGATTAATTGTAATGTCCACATCCCACTGAGAACCTGCATGCTGGTAATCCCACAAAAGTTGATAATTGGGATAACCCCAGTCGTATACCCAGGTGTCGAAGAACCAGTTGAGATCATCTCCGTATTCAGCCTCAAAAGCAGTGATCAGGTCAGCGGTTGTTGTTGAACCATATGCATTCACTGAAAGGTAACTGCGAAGACCATCAAAGAAAACATCATCTCCCAATACATGCCGTAACATGTGCATTACACTGCCGCCCTTTTTATAAACAGTATTGGTCCAGTAATCTTCTGCTGGAACAATTGGAAACATCTGGCCGGAATTAAGGTATGACTGCATGGTTTCAAGAGTGTAGTCGGCATAAGCAGCTTCCCCATACTGCCACTCTTCCCATACTGCCTCGCTGTATGTTGCAAAACCCTCTGCAAGCCATATTTCAGACCAGTCCTCTTCGGTTACAAGGTTACCCCACCAGTGATGGGCTATCTCATGAGCGACAATCGGTTCGTGGGTTACCAGAGTGAAAGGAATTGTGTTGTGTTCACAAAATCCCCCTCCTGTCATCAGGAAAGGAAAACCGAGATTTTCACCCCAGGGATAGGCTCCGTATTTCTCTTCAAAACAGTCCATCATCAGGTTAACATTACCGAATATCTGTTCAATGTACCCGGCATATTCAGCTGGTGTATAGTATTTTATCCAATCGTACGTGGTATCATCCACAACGATGTAATCCGAAACTGCCAAAGCCCATATGTAGAGAGATATCTCCTCTGGATGGTTCCAGTAATATGTTGTGGTACCGCCCTCTGTCTCTACATTAACAAGTTCACCACAGCTTACTGCAAACAGAGTATCAGTAACAGTTATGCTTGTATTTATGGAAGCCTTGTCATAGATATCGTCCCAGCATGGAAACACCCACCTGCCGGATGCCGGTTCCATACCCACGGTGAAATGAGTGATATGATCAACCAGAGGCTCATTCCAGAAGAAGCCGCCAAACCCACTGTTGGCAGGTGAGCCGGAGTATGATAGCCACACAGTGCAGGTATCTCCTGTATTAAGCTGCGTTGACAGATCCACGGTAACAAAACTGTCTACCTGTCCGAAAGAAAGGACCCCCTGAGAATCCCATACTGAATCAACAGAAAGTGAAATGAGATCAAGTGTTATCTGATCAAGACCGCTCTCTTCACTTTGAAAATGGATACCGGCAGTACCCTCGAGTTCCTCAATACCCTCATAGAGCTCCATGGCCACATCATAATGCAGTACGTCATAGGAATGTGCGCCTCTTGCCTGAAGATCAGAAGAGAGAACATCAATTTTTGAACTGTAGTTCCTGTCAGGAAATGGGATTACAGCGGCAATAGTGAGAATTACACCGATAAATGTCATCATTGTGAGTTCCTTTCAAGACCAGAATCCCGATCTCAACTGTGCGGCGTGAACAGGGCGTATTATTTCCTACTGCAAACATAGTCTTTTAAGGTCGGATTATCCAAATTCAGCCAGCTGAAATACATGCAAATGTATCTGATTAACAGATGAGGGGCAGCTCAAGCCGCCCCTCAAATCAAAACATTGATAGCTACTAGAAAGGGCCACATTTGTGACCCTTCTCTTATCATGTTTTTTCTATCTGGATTTATGTAGAGATTGCTATATGCCCTTCAAGGTGAACCCTCATACAGTTGATCATGTTCTTGTGATCAACAGTTCCCGCCATCTCTCTTACCGAGTGCATGGAGAGCATGGGATTGCCAACGTCAACCGTAGGAATGCCGGTACCTGTAGCGGCTATAGGCCCAAGGGTTCCCCCGCTTCTACCATCGGCACGGGAAACAAACTTCTGAATGGGACTTTCTGCAAGTTCAGCACACTTCATGAAGTAGGCTGAAGTTCTTGCACTTGAAGCATAGCTGCCCCCTGCTGACATCTTTATTGCCGGGCCCTTGTTCAGCTGTGGTTTGGAAAGCTTGCTGTGCTTGCCTGCCCAGCCAGGGTGAATTGCATGAACACAGTCCGCACTTACGTTGATGCTGCGGCTGCATGCTCTGAAAAAATCGTCTCTGGAGCCTGAAATACGTTCAAGTACTCTCTCCATGAATGGAGAGGCTGCTCCGTTAACAGTTCTTGAACCGATCTCCTCGTTGTCGAAAAGGAAAACCACCGCTGTGGAGCCAGCTGATTCTGTTTCGGTAATGGCCACCAGAGCAGCATGGGTACTGGCCTGATTATCTATTCCAGCCGCTATAAGGTAGTTATCATTAATTCCATTCAGTGCCGGCTTCTGAACGTCAAACACTTCACCTGAAAAATCGATCATCTGCTCAACTTTGATATCTGCAGCATTTGCGATCATTTCTTTCAGAAGATCGTAGTCATTTTCATCATCACCGAAGACAAGAAGAAGCTGATCTTCAGCGTTTGCTTTGAAACCATCCTTGTTAGCTGTACGGTTCAGGTGAATGGCAGGTGATGGAAATCTGACCACGGGTTTGTCTATTTTGAAAAGCCTGGTTGTCAGGCAGTCGTTTTCCATGAATGAGACATTCCCGGCAATGCCCAGGTCTCTATCGAACCATGTTGCTACGGTAGGACCACCGTAAATTTCAACTCCAAGTGTTGAGAGACCCTCTGTATAGGCATATGGTTCCGGTTTCAATCTGAAACCCGGTGCATCTGTATGGGTGCCGATTATCCTGAAGCCTGCATCTGCAACAGGTCTGCTTCCCACGATAAATGCTGCAAGGGTGGAAGCAGAGTCGATGACGAAACACTTGTCGCCGGTGCTCAGGTTCCATTCATCACTCATGTGAATCTCTTTG
>JAOZRM010000078.1 GCA_029940175.1 Candidatus Sabulitectum sp.
AGAAAAATCCCATGCTGTTGCAGTCAAAACAAGTAGGAGAACAGGAAAAATGTAGAGATACTTCAAAGTCCAGCCTTTCCTGCAAGCTCAGCAAATCGCTCCGGCTCAATTCTCTCAGCTCTGAGGTTGGGGTCAATATTCGCAGCTTCTAACATAGCCATTGACTCGGATTTTCCGAACTCCCTGGTGAGACAGTTGATCACTTTCTTTCGTCGGCCGGAAAAAGCAGCCCGGACTATCCTGGCAAAAACGGCGTATTCCTCCCTGTTGAAAGGCATGTTCTTTCTTCGTTTGAGAATCACGACGCTGGAATCTACATTGGGTCTGGGCAGGAAATCACCTGGATCAAGATCAAACAATTTTTCAACCGTGAACCACGGCCAGACAAGAAGAGATAATCTTCCGTAATTTCTCCCGCCGTCCAGACAGGCAAGTCTTGTCGCCATCTCTTTCTGAAACATCAGTACGGCTTTTTCCACTCCATCAAACTTCGGTTCACACAGGTTGAACACTGTCTGCGAAGAAATGTTGTAAGGAAGATTTGATGCCACAGCAGCAAAGGGATATCCGGGGAGACTTGTGGGGTCAACAGAAAGAAAATCGCCTGTAACCATCTTCACTCCAGGGTATTCCTTTACGATCCACTGGGCCATGGTCTTACTCAACTCAATCGCAGTCAGATCATGACCTGCACGAACCAACCCGGAGGTAAGTGCTCCCAGACCGGGACCAATCTCCAGAACAGTTCCGGATACCTCCCCCAGAGCATTAACAATACGGCGGACTGCCATGGGGTTCACCAGAAAATTCTGTCCCATGGACTTATCCGGTCTCATTTCAAGTTCATTGAGTGCTTGTCTTGTTTGACTGATATTCATGGTGTCAACGGATCCTTAACGGAATCTGAAGCCTTGCAGCCAGAGCTTTTACTCTTGGTATATCTGCCCCGGAATGATTCACAACAGAAACCTGTATGTTTACGCCGGTACCCTTGGCCAGCTTGATAAATTTCATCAGATGATCCCATGGATCCACCACTGTAGATGGGCAGATCCTGTTGTACTCCCTGGCTCCGGAAGCGTTCAAACTGATACTCACCTTGTGAAAACAGTTAAGAAGTTCAACCACTTTCTCATCACTCATAAAAGAAGTACACAAACCGTTTGTATTCAATCTGGTTTCAACACCGCGAGCAGAGGCACATCGGGCGCTCTTCATCAGAAGATCGCTTCTGAGAGTTGGTTCACCGAAACCGCAAAATACAAGCTCCTTGAATTCCTTCATGGGAGCAGCATCAATGGTGGAGAGAACAAGGTTCTCTGCAGGGTCTTCACTGTGTTTGAGGTAGTAACTGGATATGCCATCAGCCGACCTCCTTATGCAGAAACTACAGTTGTTCTGACACCTTGATGTAAGATTGACATATAGCGAATCTCCATACTTGTAAACAATATCTGCCCTCCGGTTTTCCGGGTGCAGTCTGTACGCCCTCATGGCATTCTCCCACAGAGTGAACGAGACCCTCTCTATAGACAAATTATTGTTCCAAAGTTCCCTGATTTTCATTGTGATAAATCTGGTGTAGGACGGTTCATTCCTTCTACCTCTGAAAGGTTCAGGAGGTAAGAAAGGTGAATCCGTCTCAACAAGAAGTCTATTTCTGGGAATTCCTTGAATAAGTTCACGAAGCCTGTTGTTCTTTTTATAGGTCAGAGGACCATCAACACCTATGTAGAAACCTCTGGAAACGGCTGTATCAGTCTGTGTTTCATCACCGCCCCAGCAGTGCAGGATCACAGGTACAGACAAAGATTCGGGTAAGTGCTGCAGCACCTCTGCCTCTGCACCTCTGGAGTGAACTATAAGGGAATAACCAGTTGCTTCGGCTAACTCAATATGTCTTTGAAACCATCGAAGTTGTTCCTCCGGTTTAAAAGTCTCATGGTGGAAATCAAGACCTGTTTCTCCCACTGCAACAGTATTGGGACGAAGTAGTACTTGCTTAATGGAAGTCCATTCCACTTCCTCCGTACTTTTCTCAGGCAGATGCTCCGGATGAAATGCTGCTGCGGAAAAAAGATTGTACCTCTCCGCAATATCAGCAGATACCTCAGCAGTATTCACGTCCACGGAAGGAATCAGAATATGACTTATCCCGGCCTTTCTTGAATCATCTATAACCGTGGTCAGATCACTGTCAAAGTGATGGAAGTGCAGGTGACAATGACTGTCAAATCCCAGCATTATTCTCAGCGCCAGATCACATCGTTGCGACCGGGGCCTGTGGAGATTGATGTAACTGGAACGTCCAGGATCTTTTCAACGGCCAGAACATACGCTCTGGCTGCTTCCGGGAGGTTCCCCCATGCTGTCTCTCCGCTGATGTCTTCAGTCCAGCCGGGGAGAGTCTCGTAAACTGGAACCAGTTCTTCCATGGCCCGTCCTGTGGCAAACTTATCCCCCAGGTATCCAGTACATATCTTTAGTTCATCAAATCCGCTGAGAACATCAAGAAGGGTCAGGGTTACAGAAGTGCATCCATTGATTCTTGCAGTATATGCTGCAAGTGCACCGTCCAGCCATCCACACCTTCTTGGTCTTCCTGTTGTTGTTCCGAACTCGTGTCCAGCTTGCCGGATTTTCTCGCCTGTCTCATTGTCAAGTTCGGTGGGGAATGGACCTGACCCCACCCTGGTGGTGTATGCTTTAAGAATACCAACAACATCAGTAACTGATGTTGGACCAAACCCAAGGCTGGTACAGGCTGCGCCTGAAACACACTGTCCACAGGTCACAAAAGGATATGAGCCATGATCCGGATCAAGAAGAGAGCCCTGAGCTCCTTCGGCAATCACAAGACCATCCTCTCCGAGTACCTTACTGATGGAAAGAGATACATCATCAGCAAACCGGGCAACTTCCCTGGAGGCATCAATAAATTTTTCAACGTCTGAATGAAGCTTCACTACTTCATCAGCATTCAGGTTCAATGAACTGATAGCCTCTTCAGTATGAAAATCCACCAGAGCTCTGTACGTATCCATGTTGAATACATCTTCCAGGCGGATGGCATTTCGTCTGTATTTTCTCTCGTAAGTTGGTCCGATCCCGCGACCTGTAGTACCTATTTTTTCATTTGCAAGATCCGACTCTCTCTGTTTCTCAAGATATCGGTACCCGGGATGGGTCAGATTGATCTTTCCGGATATTTTCAATCTGTCCTCTACAGAAATACCATTTTCCTCAAGAGATTTGATCTCCTCCAGAATGGTTACGGGATCCATTACGCAAGCCGAACCAATCATCCCGATAACATTCCTGCGAACCAGACCTGAAGGAAGAAGGTGAAGAGCAAATTTCCTGCCTTCAGCAATAACAGTATGTCCAGCATTGGCTCCTCCACTGAATCTGGCCACCGCAGTCGCCTTTTCTGCAAGATGATCCACCATCTTGCCTTTCCCCTCATCTCCCCACTGAAGGCCAACAACAATACTTACTGGCATTATCAGCTCCCCGCTGAATGGGTGGCTGTGGCTGTAGCCAGCCACTTGCAAAGTTCATTGATACCACTACCGTCAACTGAGGAAACTGGAATAACAGCTCCCATTTCACCAGCGATACGGATAGACTGAGCCAGTTTGTTTCTCTTCAGTTTGTCGCTTTTTGTAAGAGCAATAATGTAGGGCTTGCCGCCCTCCATGAGAAATCTGGCCATTGAAAGATCATTCTCAAGAGCTGGATGTCTGGAATCAACAAGAAGAACAGTACCTCTGAGAGGCTGTCTTTCCCGGAGATATCCTCCTATCCAACCAATCCACTGTTTACGGAGTTTTTCCGGAGCCTTTGCAAAACCATATCCAGGAAGATCAGCTATATAGAAATCTTTGTTGGTTGTATAAATGTTTATGTACTGAGTACACCCTGGCCGGGAACTGGTTCTGGCTATCTTTTTTCCGCTGCTCAGTTTATTGATAAGCGATGACTTGCCAACATTTGACCTGCCTATAAAGGCAATCTCAGGAAGGCCATCCGTTGGTAAGCCAGTTTTACCCGGGCAACTTTTCAGGAACTGAATATGAAGTTTTGCCAAATCATACAGCTTTCAGCTGGTTGTCCAGTATTACCATCTCCGGGGCTTCACCATCTGAAATACACTTCTTATTCACGATCAGTTGATCAGGAACCTGTTTTTCAGAAGGAATCGTATACATGGGATCAAGAAGTATGCGCTCGACAATTGAACGCAGGCCTCGTGCACCGCTCTGGCTTTTCTTTGCTTCTGCAGCAATTGCCAGAAGAGCATCATCTGTTATCTGGAGGTCAACACCTTCAAGATTGAACATGTATCTGTACTGCTTCACAAGAGCATTCTTGGGCTCTGTAAGTACATGAACCAGATCCATCTCGGAAAGATCGTCCAGAGTTACCATTATTGGAAGGCGTCCCACAAGCTCAGGAATAATCCCGTAATGGACGAGATCATGTGACTCGATCTTCTTGAGAATTCTTGATCCTTCAAATTCTTCATCACCGCTCAGTTTGGCGTTGAATCCCAGAGAGGATCTCCGAACTCTCTTCGATACGATCTTCTCAATTCCATGAAATGCTCCACCGCAGATAAACAGAATGTTCGTTGTGTCGATCTGGATATGATCCTGATAAGGATGCTTACGGCCACCACCCGGTGGAACTCCCGCAATCGTACCCTCGATCATCTTAAGCAGTGCCTGCTGAACTCCCTCACCCGATACATCTCTGGTGATCGAGGAGTTTTCTGATTTTCTCGCAATCTTATCGATCTCATCAATGTATATGATCCCATGCTGGGCAAGCTCAACATCCATATCGGTAACTTGAAGCAACCGGAGAAGAATATTTTCCACATCTTCCCCAACATACCCTGCCTCGGTGAGGGTTGTTGCATCGGCTATTGCGAATGGAACATCCAGAATTTTAGCAAGGGTCTTGGCCAGCAGAGTCTTACCAACACCGGTAGGTCCAAGAAGAATGATATTGCTCTTCTCAAGCTCTACAGAAGCTGTGCTGTCATGTTTACTCTGGAGTCTTCTGTAATGGTTGTACACAGCCACAGAAAGCACTTTTTTTGCTTCTTCCTGTCCAACAACATACTGATCAAGTTTTTTCTTGATTTCCATGGGAGCAGGGAGATCTCTATCCAGGAAAGAAGGTTTGTCTGATCCCTTCTTCTCACCGGTTTCGTCAACGATCTCGTGACAGTATCGAACACAGTCATCGCAGATAAAAACGCCGGGACCCTGAATAAGCTGATTTACCTCTTCTGCAGGTCTGTTGCAGAATGAGCATCGGTTCTCTTTGGACATACTTAGTCTCGATTCGTCAAAATATTGTCAATAATACCGTAATCCAATGCCTCTTGTGCATCCATCCAGAAGTTGCGATCACTGTCTGCGTTAATCTTCTCTACTGTCTGACTGGTGTGATGCGCAAGGATCTTATCCATCTGCTCCCGAATCTTAAGAATTTCTCTTGCTTCGATCTGAATGTCTGCTGATTGTCCACGGGCTCCGCCGCTGGGCTGGTGGATCATGACCCGGGCGTGGGGAAGAATGCTTCTCTTGCCTTTTGCTCCTGCTGCAAGCAAAACAGAGGCCATTGAAGCGGCACTTCCCATGCAGAAGGTGGATATATCAGGTTTGATAAACTGCATAGTATCATAAATAGCAAGACCAGCAGATACTGAGCCACCGGGGCTGTGAATGTACATGTTAATATCGCGCTTCGTATCCTGGCCCTCCAGAAAAAGAAGCTGGGCGACAACCACACTTGCAGTCTGTGCAGTAATTGCATCTGCTATAAAAATGATACGATCCTTAAGAAGTCTGGAGTAGATATCGTATGATCTCTCAGAATTACCATCCTTCTCTACAACAAAAGGAATTACTGGCATTATTTTTCTCCCTCATTGCTTTCTCCGGCTGCAGAAGGATCAACTGACACCCATTTCCATGGAACAGTTTCCGGCTCCAGTGAATCTTCTTCCTGAGCTTTCTCCTGGATCACTGCGGAGTTCACCACAAACTCAAGTGCCTTATCGTTTCTGTTCCGGTCAAGGTATGATGATCTGCTGTCTCCAGCAGCGAGAGCCTTTTCAATATCGTCTTCGGATATCTCAAGACTTTCACAGATGGCTATCTCGCGAAGAATCAGGAATTCCCTGACTTTTCTTTCTGCCATTTCACCGGCAGCTTTTTGGGTTTCCTCTGAAGAATCTTCATCATTAAGGCGGCTCACATAATCCTGAGTGAGATTCTCCACCATGAATTTTGGAACATCGAACACATTGCTGTCAAGAATTGTATCGATGGCCTGTCTTTCCGTGAAGCTCTTCTTCTCAGAATCAAATCTGGCTGTAACATCATCGTGAAGCTTCTGTCGGAGTTCGACAATTGTTTCGAATCCGCCTGCTTTCTTAGCAAACTCATCATCCAGCTCAGGTAGAGTGTGAACCTTGACTTCCTTGACTGTAAAAGTGTGAGCAGGTCCCTTGAGACCGGTGTCTTCTCCCTTTTCAACTTTCATCTGCATGGTAAAGGAGTCACCAGCCTTAACACCTGTTATCAGTTCATCAAATCCGGGGCCCATGTCGTTCTGACCGATGACGGCAGTAAGAGTCTTTGGTTCTGAATCCTCGTTTCCCTCTGGATCAGGGTACTCGAGAGCAACGAAGTCTCCCTCTGCAGAAGCCTGGTCGGTTTTATCAAAGGTTACAAATTGCTTACGTACATGATCAATCGTTTCATCAACAGCCTTTTCCCTGTCATAGGCTGGTACTGAAAGTTCGATCCCTTTGTAATCCACCGGTGCAGGAGTCAGATAGATATGGAATGTTGTGGTATATGTGTAATCGTTGCCTTCCACAGGCAGAACACTCTCAAACTCAGGTTCAACGTCGGAGAGCACCCAGTCGAACTCATCAAAAAGACCTTCAGACAGCTGCTTGTGGGCAATTTCGGCAACCTCGGCAACTACAATGTTACCATATCTCTTATCAATAATGCTGTCAGGAACATGACCGGGACGAAAACCCTTGATGTTCACCTCTTTTGATATATCTCTTTTTACTTTTCTGAAAATTTTCTTAAGATCGGCAGCATCCATGAAAAATTGAACAACTCTCTTGTTGCCATCCTCTTTTATCAGTTCGTAGGCCATTATCTCCTCTTTTTCTGTGGAATCACAAGAACACAGCCTAACCGCTACAGATCGCATATTTCACAATCTACTGTGCGGCAAGCAATTACAAAATAAATCCCATAAGGAATCTATTATTAAATCTACCCCGGTAATATGCTCGAATCCTCTTGAGAATGCCAAGCAGTCAGGTTTAAGAGCCCTTTACTCTCCTCTTCTTCCAGCAATAAGACGTGCTTCTTCGCTGTTGGGATAGCTCTCCAGAATAACGGTTTCAAGTCTATGCATCTCTGCAACTGCAGAATTGGCACTGTAAATTGCTGCAGCCCTAGCCAGAGCAGGAGCTGCCTTCTCTGACATGGGGTACTTGTAGTAAACTGCAGCCAACTCCTCGATGGCCCTGTGAGTCTCTCCCAGGCTCTGGTGACAGAGGGCAAGATAATACAACGCATCATCGGCAACGTCGGCATCGGGACTTCCCATGGCAACTTCATAAAAACCGTCGGCTGCAACGGAGTAACCACCCTGCTGATACTGACTGAAAGCCTCTTCGTAGGCAGTCTGTACACCGGGAGATGTTCCCTCCGATCCAGCAGAGTTCCGAGTATTGAGCATCCTCTCGAGCTGATCAGCCAGTTCAAGAAGATTCTGTGTCACATCCCCGCTTCGCATACCAGCTTGAGCCTGCAGGGCCCTTAAAAGAATCTCATTCTGGGCAGCAATCACTTTAAGAGAATCAAGCTCTGCAGACATCTGATCGGTTCTGCTGTCAATGTCTTCTACTCTACCTGGGGAGTGAACCCATTGGCCGCCCCAGCATGAAGTAAAGAGTAAAACAGCTGATGCAGTTAGCAATAAAGTCTTCATGCTTACTCCGGAAGAACGCGCAGATGAACGCGTCTGTTCTGGGAAAGAGCCCAGTCATCATCTCCAGAGACAAAAGGTCGCTCCTTGCCGTAGCTCACTGTCTCAATTCTTGATGCAGGAATACCGTAATTTGACAGATAATCGTACACAGACTGGGCTCTTCTCTCTCCCAGTGCAAGGTTGTAATCAATGGTTCCCCGGCTGTCACAGTGTCCCTCAAGCAGCAGTCGGAAGCCCTGATTATTCATGACATAGTCAGCATCAGCCATAAGAACCTGAAGCATTTCAGCAGAAATGTCCTCAGAGTTGTAATCGAAGAAAACGTCATTCAAAATCAGTTGATGATCTGCAAGCTGATCAGCATAGGTTACAACTGTATCGTCCACCCAAACACCTACATCAAGGGTATCATCACTGATAAATGCAAGAGAATCAGGGTCAGTATCCGGATCATCATTAACATCATCCGGCCTGCAACCGGCAACCAGACCGGCTATCAGGCAGCACATTAAAACCAGTGTTATTTTTTTCACTGAGTTCCTCCCTGAATTGTCACAGGTGACCATGTTGCGCAGTAGCTTTCTCTACCGCTGGATAACCTGTATACAGTTAGTTTGTTTAATTCAAGCAGATAAATGGATCTTACTCCGTCCCTGTCGCTGGAAAAGGCCAGATGCCCACCGGTTGGAGACCACACGGGATCCTCGTTGAGCGAACCTTCAGAAGTGACCTGTCTGATATCAGTTCCATCAACATTCATTACAAATATATGGAAATTGCCGTCTGCTCTGGCGCAATAAGCAATTCTGTCTCCAGCTGGAGACCATGACGGGCTGTCGCAGTACCCGTGGGCGAAACCGGCTCTTTCAGCAGTTCCACCTTCAGAATCCATTATGTAAAGCTGTGGATAACCCACCCTGTCGCTGGTCAGGATCATCTGCTGCCCCGTTGGCGAGAATGAAGCGGATGTTTCAATCGACCCTCTTGCAGTGAGTCTCTGAATGCTCTCCAGTGCTGTATCAAATCTGTGAATATCTGAATTACCGCTTATGCTCCTGGTAAATGCAATGAATCTGGAATCTGGAGTCCACGCAGGAGAGGTGTTCAATCCTCCGCTGACAACCCTCCTGGCAGAAGAATTCTCGAACGAATACAGATAAAGATCTCCCAGACCATTCCGGTAGGAAGTAAATGCAATATCTTCACCGTCAGGGCTCCATGCAGGTGTTGTGATGACTTCATTATCGGTGATGACTACCTGTGGTGCACGTGTGTCGAGTGATTGTACACTAAGGGAGTAAACACCGTTGCTTCTGGAAATGTATGCTACTCTGGTGGAAGCAATTCCCTGTTCTCCGGAGAGCAGATAGACAAACTCATCTGCAAACCTGTGAATGAGTGATTCCCAGGAGGTACCGGAATACTCCTTCTTCAGAAGCATTTCTCCCTCTGCTCCTTCAACATCCACCGACAAAATGAAGTTACCGCTTCTCCCTGAAAGCACACACCTTGCGTGTGCATAGCCGTCTTCCCGGTCCGCAGTTTCCAGTATACCTGAAAAATCAATATCAAATTCAAGCTGATCCAGGGCATCTGAAGCCTCCCGGCAACCGGAAAGTTCCACGCTGACTGGAATGCACTGATCTCCAACAGGAGTCATCTGCATAAACTCGGATGAAAAACCGCTGAATGCGAGAACCAATCCCGCCATCAGATACTTCATTGAACACCACACTTTCGCTTACCTGAAAAGATTACCTGTATGGCTACTATACTATTCCAAAGCACAAAATTGTTCCATTACCGAAGTGATCCTCCCTGATTAAGGTGGAACCACTGTCACAACTTCTCCCTTTGTTGTTTCAACAATGACAGCCTTACGGTGTAGCTGCTCCAGCTCCCTTCACATACTCATCGAACCACCTGAGCTGCTCCCACAGCACGTGCTCCAAACTCTCTCTGGCCTGATAACCGTGGTCCTCGAAGGGCAGCAAGACCAGTCGGGCTGTGCCGCCGGACCCGCGTACTGCTTCAAAAAAGATCTCAGACTGAAATGTGAGAGTTCCCGGGTTGGAATCATCGTTCCCGTGAATGATCAGAATTGGCTCGTTGACCTGATCCGCGAAAAAGACAGGCGAGAGTTGGATATATGCAGCCTCTGCTTCAAAAAGGGTGCGTCTCTCTGCCTGAAAGCCGAAGGGCTGGTTGGTTTTGTTGTAAGAGCCACTGCGTGCTATACCAGCCTGGAACAGATCTGTGTGAGCCAGAAGGTTGGCAACCATAAGCGCACCGTGGCTGTGGCCTATTACACCAATTCTCTCCGGATCAGCAACTCCCATATCAACAGCTTTTGCAACTGCAGCTTCAGCATCAGCAATGAGCTGGGGCACAAAGGTATCGTATGTAGTTTCGGGATCGCCAAGCATTGGCATAGCAGTATGATTCAGTACAGCGTATCCCTGCAGAAGGAAGTACAGGTGTGAGGCACCATAGATACGCATAAAGCGCTGGGCTGAGCCCCTGACCTGCCCGGCAGTTGCAGCACCGGAATACTCTAGCGGGTAAGCATCCACCACCGTGGGCAGAGGTGTTCCCTCTTCGTAACCCGGTGGCAGGTACAAGTGGAAACTCAATGGTACGCCATCTTCACGCTGAAAGTGAACAATACGCTTCTCAATCTCCCGGAGCAGAGGTGTTGGGTCCTCAAAAAGCGTGATCGGTACACGAGTCAAAGCCCTGGCCGCCTCGCCCTCAGAAGCTTCAATATCTTCACCCAGCGAAGCAAGGTAATAGTTAGGTACATCAACACTGGACTCGGAACGCAATACAAAGCGATCCGAGGTTCCGGCAAAAGCCATGAAGAACTCGTAGCGGTCAGGGGGACAGCGGAACAAACGGCGGGTTTCTCCTGTGTTCAGATCTCTCAGATCAAGAAAGGGCCTGTCCCCCTGTTCAGTTGCACCGGTACCCATGAAATAAACAGCATCACCAGTCTGATGCATTACCCACTGGCCATTTGCCAGCTGACGCAAAACCGGGCTGCCGGGATCACCATACCGGTCTCCCACATCCCGGTGGTGCCATAAACGAGCCGTACCTTCATCAACATCCAGAAGCCACACATAAAACCAGCGGTTCATGCGTTCATACTGACCAAGCATGAGAGTTCCACTCTCTTCGCCCCACATCATCTGCCGGGGCAGGAGACGATGCTCCGCCAGGAATACTTCCTCCGGCTCATCAGTGAACGGAGCTTTGAGTCGCATCAAGCGATCCCGATACGGCACTTCAGCAACAGGATCACCACCGTCCAGAGCCTCTACCCAGTAAAGCTCGTGGGGGGAAGTAGCACGCCAGAACACCGAGCGCGGCCCGAGAGAAACGCCATGTATAGGCACCTGATCCGCAAGAGGAAGTGAAGCAACACTGGCAACCGGTTCCCCCTGAGAGTTCCACACTTCAATCTCTGTAGCAAATCGCCACCATGCCACTTCGTGTGACCATGGGCCAATCAGGCGCTCCACCAGAATGTACTCCCCGTCCGGAGAGAAAATGGTGCTGCAGTAGTGCGCCTTATCACCAATGACAGAGATACTACCGCTGATTGGATCAACGATCACGGGTTCAGACCTGCAGTAGTAATCGAACAGGGCGTCATCGTGTGCAGTTTGAAGCAGATTGCGAGCCTCGTATGTGGATCGCGCCGAGGCACCTGTTCCCTCTGCGATCATTGGACCTACTGGAATAGCAGGAGGCAGGGGTTCATCTCCACGATCAGGAACGCGGAGCACAAGCAGATGCTCCTGGTCAGGCAACCACTGAACAGCAGTGCCAATAAGGGGATTAAGAGCCACTTCCTCTATTTCAATTAAATCACCCGCCACCGAGCCAACCCACAATCCAAGGTGGTCCGGGTGAGCTACTGTAAGTGCAAAATGCTCTCCATCGGAAGTAAATACTACACCGTAAACCTCCAGATCTTCTGGCAGATCCAGTGGAGTAACCGCACCACCCTCTACCTGAACCAGACGGGGGGATGTTCCTCCTCTGCGCCCGTGTACGCAGTTGAGTGCAGGATTGACCCGAATACCTGCCAGTTCGTACATCGGCGCTGCAAGCTCAACCAGAGAAGGATAAACTACCGGATCTGCAAGAAGCAGATACTCCCCTGTTGGTGCTGTCCAGACCCATGGAAGCCGTGGTGCATACAGCACATCCAGCAACTCTTCAGGCGGAGACTGCCAGTGGGCTTCCAGCTCTGTACTCTCGAATGCAACTGCACCGGGCACAAAAATAATAGCGATCAACGAAGCTGCAAGAAAAGACGGCAATGCCACATATCCGGTATTCACTTTTTGCCTCCCCATATTCCAGTGGTGTATGATACTTGTGCTGATATTCAGTGAACATACAACATTGATAGCCGATTTGTCTTGAAGTCTGGTTCCCTGATGCAGTTGACTGATTATGTCAATTCAGAATCTCTTTCATATTGTCAGGTGATGGAACTTTTCCGGTTGATCTTTCTTAACTGATAGCAGATAATGACAGATTCGTTCACTACTCTGTTTGAATGCTGTCAGAAATGCATTCAATATCTCCGGTCTTTCAAATGGCATCTATTTCGCAGGATTGAATCTGGATAATAAAAGAATTACTTCAAGATTCACTGTAATCCGGTAAAATCAGCATATCCCGGAGGGAGCACGGAACTTCCTCCGGGC
>JAOZRM010000079.1:0-8659 GCA_029940175.1 Candidatus Sabulitectum sp.
TAAAAGCCACCAGGATGGAGATGCTTCAGCTTAAGAAGCGTCTCAAGCTGGCACAGAAAGGTCACAAGCTTCTCAAAGACAAGCTTGATGAGCTTATGCGTCAGTTCAAGATCCTGATCGGTCACTATGAGGGAGCAAGAGCAAAGCTGGAGGATCAGCTTGAGGTGGCCTATGGAGAATTTCTCTTTGCCAGGGCCGCCATGGAGGAAGAGGGTCTTCTTGATGCTCTTCGCTATCCGGGAGCAAAGGCTGTTGTTGAGTCATCAACCCGCAGGGTAATGAACCTTACTCTTCCTGTGTTCAAGGTGACAATCGAGGGTAAGGTAAGGAACTATGGAATGTTCGATACCCCTCCTGAACTCGATGAGGCACTGGAAGTTTACAAAAAAGTGCTTCCTGAAATAATACGCCTTGCCGAACAGGAGAAAGCCATTATCCTTATTGCTCAGGAGATTGACAGCACCAGGCGCAGAGTTAACTCGCTTGAGTATGTGATGATTCCCGAGATAAAACAGGCCATCAGATACATTCGACTCAAACTTGACGAAATGGAGAGGGGTAACACAACCCGCCTCATGAAGGTCAAGGAGATGGTAGAGGCCAATCGGGCCTTTTAGTTCTCTGATCTAAAATAAGACATGGGGATCCCTACGGGGTCCCCGTCTCTTTCCTTACTGCATATGCCCTGTTCCCATCGGTCTCGGCAGTGTTTGCCATGGTTCCAGTGCCCACCATAAAGTCATAGAGCCATGCATTTGCTCCATGTGGACTGGTGGAGTCAGACCAGACTGCATTGCCCTCTGTATAAAAAGGTCCATAATTATTCCAGTTTATACCAGCACTATGCAAACCCAGCAGATCTTCTTTTGAAGGCATTTTCCATCCAGTACCGTCAAGGTTTTCAACCCAAAGATTTGCAGTCATCCAGTCTGTATCACTGTCCGGCCCCACTTGCCACTGAAGACCGGAGACACTGTCAGTAATCAACCCATCATTCTCCGGGAACCGGTCTTCCACTGAAATTTGTGCTTGAGCTTCCCTTTCCACTTCATGCACAAGAGTCGTCACCGTGCTGCATCCGACAAGAAAGACACCAACTAGCAGCGGAACCACAAGAAAATAAATTTTCCTCACTTCAAGACCTCCTTCTGTATTTCAACCAATATACAGATTAAGGAAGACAATCGACACTGCATATTCTCAAAAAACATCATTGCAAATTCATCATATATTCATAAATGCAACAGAATTGAGAATTAGCATTAAACCAGGGGAAATCAAATGAGAGTGAATGTACTCATGCTTGTGACTTTGTGCTTTTGTGCCATGGCAGATGATCCACCTGCAACTCTGTGGTCTAAGAATTATACAATTTCAGATTGTCTTACATGGTCATCCGGACTGGTGCTTCTTGATGATGGAAGTTTTGTGATATCTGGACCATATCTAGCAATCTCAGGTGATATGGATTCTTACTTGATGGGACTAAACTCTGATGGATCAGAAAGCTGGAATAACTCAACAGGTGAAACAGCAGGCCATTCAGAGATGGTTTCTGAGTTGATTCAAACAGCAAACGGAGGTTTTCTTCAGGCAGGATTTGATCTGTTTTACGGCGATGGCAATGCTCTGTTCATCTGGACAGATTCAGCAGGGGATTCTCTTTTATACAGAACATATTCCGAAGCGACATATGTGTCTGCCATAGCTGAAAAAGCAAACGGTAACATTGTTGCATCCGGAAGACTTGAGTCTTTCGGAGAATGGTTCGGCTGGTTGGCAGAAATGGATTCGGCAGGAGATCTGATCTGGTCAAAGTATTACGGTGCTTCAGGAATTGAAACAAGTCTGTCTGATTTTGTTATTCTCAGCGACAACAGCATTGTCGCCTGCGGGTATTCAGGAGATTTTCGTTACATCGTGAAAACAGACAGTGCCGGTGATACTCTCTGGACCCAAACATACCAGGAGAGTACCGGTTCATACGCTGCAATTGAAACAATTCCCGGAGGAGGCTTTATTCTTGCAGGAAGAGACTACGAGGGTGTTCCGGAGACCTGCACTGCATACCTGGCACAGATAGATGATCTTGGAGTTATTTCATGGGACGGCAACTACAGCGATGATGCAGATTGGGCAGCGTACGATGTCGAACTTTGTCAGGATCAGGGGTTCATTGTTTGCGGCACAAAATCATCTGGAGAGGATAGTGACTGGGGGCTGGTTTTTAGAACCAGTAGTCAGGGGAGTTTGCTCTGGGAATCCGGGTATGGCACAATCGATGACTCCTTCAGCAGTTGCATAGCTTTACCTTCCGGGGAATACTGTATTTCAGGAATAGCAAGAAGTCTGGAACCCGATGCTGCATGGGTGATCAAATTGGGAATAGAAACCGGACTTCAAAATCCGGAATGTAATTGGAATGAGAACAATATCATGACCGTAATCAGTTCCAATCCAGTGGAGAATAATCTATCCATTAGTCTGGAGATTCCTGCTTACACCCACGCACAAATCAGTTTGTACGACCTGTCTGGCAGGTTCATCAGTGATCTGGTGAACAACATGCTGACACAGGGCATACACCAGTTCACTGTTTCAACAGGCACATTATCGAAGGGAATATACATTCTCCGGGCAGTAGCATCCGGTGTATCCGAGACAGAAACCGTAGTGATCCTGAACTGACCAACCAGCAGCTAGAGAGATTTTAGAAGTTTCATAAGGGCTACGGTTCCAGGATCATCTACTCCGTAGGTGGACCACAGCCTTTGAAGCTCTGCCCTGACTTGCTCAATAGTTGGTTCTCCACCAAACATCAACGATATTCTGTAGAGCATCGCCTTGTTCAAGTAGCCCTTATAGATACAGGGTGCGATAAACGGATTTTTGCTCCACACGGCTTGATGAACCTGATTTTCATCCTCAGAAAGAATTGAAATCAGGTACTCGGTGCCATCAATAAGCACAACCAGCCAGTCTCCGGGCCAGTCAAGCTTACAGCTTCTAACGATATCACATCCCGCAAAAGAGGAATCTTTATCATGACAATGAAGAAGAACAGTCACTCCCCGGGCTGCAGCTTCTTCAATAGTGTCACGAAGTCTGTCCATTGGAATGGCATCAGCGTCAAGCAGCAGATTAGACTTAGCTGACGCGATCATTGCAGCAGCTTTTGCATACACCTGACGGACACTGGATAGGCGGTATACACCAGGGTTTCAACCTTTGAGAGGCCCACTTTTTCAAGCAATTGATTCAGTCTTTCTGACAGAATGATCTCCTTCCATTATCAACGGACAATACTTGATATGCTTCTGTTGTCCAGAAGCATTCCTACCTCAGCACAGTGAGTCTGCCGGCAGAAAAATCTCCTGATTCTGATTTCACAGAAATCAAGTAAATGCCTGGTTCTACAGGAGAGCCATCCTCCGAACACCCATTCCAGATGTACTGTGTGCTTCCACCATGTGCATATCCACAGAATAGTTCAGTGACTGCTCTGCCAGCAATGTCCAGAATGGTGATTGTGACGTTACCAGGCTCACGGTTTTTAAGAAGAATAGAAGCGGAACCTGATGTTGGATTTGGATAAGCTTCCAGGAGAGTTAATCCTGTTTCTCCGGAATAGCTTTCTTCAACACCGGAAACCAGATCATTCCGGTACCACCTGACAAAACCGGCATTATTTGCTCCTCCCACCAGATCAGTGTACCCGTCGCTGTTCAGGTCACCCGATGAGAGTGGCCATGCGCCCACCAGGGAACCATCAATGATATGTTTTTTCCATGTGGATGGTGATGCGCCATTGTTAAGCCAGAAGGAAATCTGTGATGGTATCCTGGATGTTCCTACAATATCTACCAGATCATCATTATCTAAATCAACCAGCTCAACACCCAGAGCATTTCCAAAATTCTCAGTGATCCAGTGTTTCTCCCAGACAATAGGAGAGCCCCCAAGATTGAACCACACACCAAACTGACCGTTACCAAAACCCAGAGCAGCCAGATCAAGAGATCCATCTCCGTTAATGTCTGCTGTTCTTGTCATATGAGCACCAGAGAGAGAACCCTCTATGAGATGATTCGTCCAGCCGGGAGGTGATTGTCCATCATTCTCCCACCACCGAACATCATTGCAGCTTGCCCCGCATCCGGCCAGATCAAGATCACCGTCAAGATCAAAATCACCCCAGCAAACAGAGCGTCCTCCAGGCATTGAGGCACAAACATCGTATCTCTGCCATTGATCCGGGTTGTTACCATTGTTCTTCCACCAGCTTACAGCAGTTGTCCCTGCTCCAGCGGCAAGCAGATCAAGCAATCCATCTTGATCCAGATCAACCAGGTGAACTTCGTGGGGTTTAACAAAGTCGCTGGAAACGACGTAAGGTGTCCACGAGCATCCAGCGTCACCCAGATAGCAGATTATCCTGTTTGCATCCCACCCTACAGCTGCGATGTCCACAAAGCCGTCTCCATTCACATCAGCAGCACTGGCAAACGCAGCACCTTCAAGATCATCTTCAACGAGGAATTTCTGCCACTGGGGAATTGTTTCACCGGAGTTGAGCCAGTAGCTAACCTCATTCGCACCCCAGGCTGTACCAAGGATATCAGGGTAGTTGTCATCATTCATACTGCAAACCTGTAAGCAGGAAGGACCGGTAAACCCTGTGGTAACCAGGTACTGCTCGAATCCAGCAGCAACAGCTGGAATACGAAGTAACAAAATTAGAGTAAACAAGTGAATCAACCTAAACATGATAGACCTTTCTTGATTTGGGTGTTGCTGATGAACACTTTTGAGAAGCAGTTCATCAGTTCAATACAACAAGAGCCTGCGAAATCCAGTCTCCCTGTGTTGTTGAAGCCACTGCTCTGTAGACACCTGAAGGAAGATGGGCAACCTCAAACTGTTTTTCCGTTTCTCCTGTATCCAGAAAGACTTTCCTGCCTGATGTGTCAAATATTGAGAGGGTAAAATCACCGGAGATATTCGATTTGACAAACATTGAAACAGACCCGGAAGAAGGGTTTGAAAAAGAGAGAGAAAGGGGAGAATCAGTCATTTCGATTCCCGTTTGATCCCAGTTGAACTGGAAGCTTTTTAGAATGGGTGAAACGGTTGAGTCGACTGAATTCATGAGAACTTTGTACTGAAAGTACCTTTCTGCAAAGCCTGAGATCACGGAAGGATTGTGGTACTCCTCAGACCAGTTACCCATGCTTCCATGGTCATCAGACGATCTGAACTGAATTCCAAGAGATGTCCCCGCTGGAACACAGGACTCCCAGTCAATGCTGGCCCACTGTGGTTCCTCGCTGGAATCCAGAATAGAACTCACAAGAGAACCGCTGGAAGCATATCTGGTAATTTCATACCAGTAGATTGCATTTCCCATGTATCTTACTGAAAGAATATCCAGGTCACCATCATTGTCCAGATCTCCGGGCATTGCCCAGCTGATTCCCTGTCCTCCTGATTTTACAATGTGTTTAACGAAAATCGATCCATTTTCTGTATTTTCCCACCAGGCAACCCCTGCGTTTCCAAAAGAAGAAGACACAACGTCCCAGTCTCCGTCTCCATCAAAATCTCCTGTTCTAACCATTGCACTGTATGGCATTGTCCCAAGCTCTTCTCTTGTCCAGGTTATAGGACTTCCCCCCTGATTTCTGTAGAGATATACCTTGCTGCCACCAAGGGATGCCGCAAAAACATCCATGTCTCCATCAGCATCTACATCACAGGCCCTGACTCCGTGAGCTCCTTCTATGTCACTATCCAGGGTTTGAGAAGTCCATACAGGTTCCGGACCTCCACTGCCATACCAGACTCTAACTATGTTTTCATTCCATGCAGCGCAAAGGATATCAATGTTGCCATCGGAATTCAGGTCTACAGGTTGAACCTTACAGGGGTAATCGATTCCGGTTTCTACGATGAATTCAGACCAGCTCGGAGATTGGCCTCCTTCATTTCTAAACCAGGATACTCTGTCTCCCTCTGAAGCAGCAGCAACAATGTCCATGTCTCCATCCTCGTCAACATCGTCGGCTTCAACATCGTGTACCCCTTCAAACCCTGTTGCTGCTACTTGAAGAATCCACTCTGGGGAGGGTCCTCCCTGGTTATAATGAATCTCAATTATTCCTGTACCGGCACATGCGGCAACAACATCCAGATATCCATCATTATTCAGATCAGCTATATCAATGCCGATACACTCTGAAGAAGATGAGGATAGAACTTGACTTATCCACTCACCATTTTCATTACCAAAAAACACTCTTACTTCATTGGCTTCTAATGCTCCGATAACGATGTCATTGTATCCGTCATTATTTATATCATCAATATCGGCAGCATAGGGTTTGGCTATTCCCGAGTAAACAAAATTCTCCACCGCTGTGTCAAGAATTGATGATGAAAGCTGAATCTGCCCTTCTATTGAACGCCATGCTACTTGATCTGCACTTTCAAATACTCTTAACCAACTGCTGACAGGGGTTTCACTTGACAGGCCCTCCGACCAGTCGGACTGTTCTGCCTGCCCGGCGAAAGCACACACACACGCAAGACAAATTACGAGAAACATTGACCACATAATAATCCTTTCTTAAAAGACGAATAAATAGTTGTAATACTTTTTACAACCAAAAAACAATTTGTCAAGAAGAATGACAGTGAGAATACCGGTGTAAGAGAACAAAATCATTTCAATATCCCTTCTCGATATTGTTTGTTGATTGCTAACAATAATAGCGAAACCTAAATTGTCAACTTTCTCCGGCTCTTGTTCCAGGTTTTCAACTCAGGGAAATTGCATGTGTGATGGGAAACTTTCATTTTAGAATGGTCTTGTTACAGGCTTGATTACAGGGATGCGGGGAGTTTGAGGTTCAGGCAGGTATACACCCCCCCCCAGAAGGGGGTGTCTAAATATCTTGGCACCCCTAGTAGTTTCTTGTTGGAACACCATAGTCCTCTGGCTATCGAAGATTGCGTCCCTGTTGCAGGGTTCGTAAGGTCGAGTAAAGGTATCATCATGAAAAGAATTGGCGAAGACGCCTTCCTGTAGAAGAAGAGATGCCAATGGGAATTAGAAGTATTAGATATATTGAATAGGAAGAAAAAGGCACACAGAGCATTTTTCGCATTATAAGTCGTAATCTTCACCAACCTCACGCATCTAAAAAGAAACAATGGGTTATCTGAAGAGCAGACCAAACCGGTTTATCTATGTGCATACGCCCAAGCATGGTTCATGGTTGAATCTGGTAGAAACGTATTTCTCAACAATAGCACGGACTTTCCTCAAACATATTCGTGTACACTTAAAAGAGGAACTGAAAGAGAGAATTCTTCAGGGAATTGCGGAGAAAATGCTGCACCGGTTGTTCACCGCTGGAAGAATTTTGATTTTAGAGCGCAGTATTTGCAAGTGTTTTGGTGAATCGTTCTGCCAGTTCCGCCCGGTCAGTTCAACTTTGCTTATAGCTTCTGTATGTGGCTTTGAAACACAAGATCCCAATCCACATGTATTGTCTTCGTAATGAAAAACATGAATTGATAATGGGGAAAGCCGAAGCTCTCCCCAAATTGCTATGGCTTTACTCTAGAAAGAAGTTTTGATTCCAGCCCAGGTATCAGACTGGAGAGCGCTTCCTGTACCCCACATAAAGGTGTAAATATTCTCCCAGATAGCAATACCTTCATTTGCATATGAAGGATTGTATCCGCTGATAACACTACTGCCATCATTTGCAACACAGATGCCAGCTTCTCCTGCAGAAGAAGAGGCAGTCCAGCCAGTTACAGGAGTGGCATCAGCTACCATCATTCTGCAGTTCAGAGTTCCAAGACCGGGATCGTTCCAGCCCCAGTCAGTTATTCCACTGCAAATATCATGCCCGGCATCCCAGGCATAGTGATCGATAACAGGAGCAGATATACCGACGAAGCCAGAAACACCCATAGCGTTTCCGAGAGCTCCCTGACCTGATGTTCCCGAAGTCCACTGCCAAGTTGATGCGAATAGCTTGATAGCACCTGTATCGTAAAGATCATTCAAAGCACCCCAGGAAATATCATTACCTGTAGCATACCAGGATTCTACGATCACAATATCCCATCCATCACCAAGGGTGGCGAGGGCTGTGTTGAAGGCTGCCTGCTGACCTCCTGGTTCACCAGTGTACGATTCAATATTGGCTGAAGGCCAGAGATTTCCGGCTGCTGTAACTACGTCATCACCATATCCACCTAAAACATCATGGTAGATCAGAATATTAGCTGGATCCTGGGCAAGTGCTGCTACGGCAAACAATGCCATAAGATGGATCACTATTTTCATGTTTTTCCCCTCATTTAATGATGCCCAAAACGAGCAACGTTTTAAAAATATTCCTTTGATATGGATTTGTCAAGAACAGTATAGGTCTATATGAGGTTTGCTTTAAGTTAGATTTATGGTCTCCCACGGGGAATCGAACCCCGCTTTCCTTCGTAGAGTTGCAGGCAAGTTACAGGGACGCGGGGAGTTTGTGGTTCAAGCAGGTATACAAAAACACCCCCCGGAAGGGGGTGTCTTAATACTTTGGCGCTCCCACGGGGAATCGAACCCCGCTTTCCGGCGTGAGAGGCCAGCGTC
>JAOZRM010000079.1:8759-12753 GCA_029940175.1 Candidatus Sabulitectum sp.
TTTGGCGCTCCCACGGGGAATCGAACCCCGCTTTCCGGCGTGAGAGGCCAGCGTCCTAGCCGATAGACGATGGGAGCATTGCGCCGAGGGCGGAATATCTGACCTCGGCATCATTTTGTCAAGAGCGGTACTTCTTTTCCAGCTTCTTGAGTTTTTTTCCGGAAATACCTCCCAGAACGTTCATTGCGGCTGTAATTCTAGTTCTGCAAAGATCACTTCCCAGCACTTCCATGGAGTCGAACAGGGGAGGAGCGACACTGCTTCCGCAGATAGCACCGTACAGGGGTCCGGTTAGAACTTTCAGTTTCAGCTGGAGACGCTCTGCAACTTCTTTCAATGCAGAGGAAATTTCTCCACTGTTCCAGTTTCTTATCTTTTCAAGTTCCCATATGGTAACCTGAAGAAGTTCGAGAACTTCGGCACTTTCCATGTTCTTAACTGCGAGAAGATCTTCTGTAACGGGAACGGAATCACTGAAAAACATCGCGGTGAAGTAGCCCCAGTCTGAAAGGGTCTCAAGTCGAGAAGCCACAACCTCGGTTACTCTGGCAATATAGTTCGGGTTCAAGGCCCATTTCTGCAGTTTTTCGGAAAGATCAGAAACAGAATTATCTTCTCTGATATATCTTCCATTAAGCCATCTGAGTTTGGCTCTATCAAAAACGGGACTGCCAAGAGACACATCCTTTAGATCAAAATTGGTAATCATCTCCTGAACGGAGAATTTCTCTGAGTTGTCCGGCATGTGCCAACCCATCATCCCAAGGTAATTCAACAATGCTTCTGGAAGAAAGCCAGCCCTTCTGTAGTAGTTGACGGATGTGGGATTTTTTCTCTTTGAGAGTTTTGATTTGTCTGGATTTCTCAACAGGGGCAGATGACAGTATACAGGAGGCTCCCAGCCGAAGAATTGATACAGCAGTACATGCTTGGGAACAGAATTGATCCATTCCTCTCCTCTGATAATGTGGGTTATTTCCATCAGATGATCATCCACAACAACTGCCAGATGATAGGTTGGAAAACCGTCAGCTTTCATTATTACCTGATCATCTATTGAAGCCCAATCCTTTACAATTTCTCCCCGAAGAAGGTCTGAGAATACGCATTCTCCCTCCAGGGGAATTTTCATGCGCACTACATAAGACTCGCCTGAGGCAATTCTCTCAGCAGCCTCTACGGGAGACAGATCCCGGCATTTTCGATCATACCCTCTGTTCGGTGCTTTCTCCTCAACAAGTTTCTTCCTGACCGAATCCAACCGCTCCTTTGTGCAGAAGCATGGGTATGCGTGTCCCTTCTCCACCAGCAGATCGATGTGCTCCTTGTAAATGCTCAAGCGGTCGCTCTGGCGGTATGGTCCAAACGGACCACCCACATCAGGACCTTCGTCCCATGTAATCCCGACCCACTTCAAACTTTCCAGGATTGCTACTTCAGAGGCATTGGTGGATCTTTCCTGATCTGTGTCTTCAATTCTAAGAACAAACTCTCCTCCATTAACCTTGGCCCACACATAGCCAAACAAAGCCTGATAAGCCGTGCCTACATGAGGATCACCTGTGGGAGATGGTGCCAGCCTGGTTCTAACCTTCATTATTACCGCCTTTTCATTATGAACTTATGATGGCTATAATACTTCAAAGAGAGAGGGGAGGGCATTGTGATCAAAGTGGAAAGGCCTGACGAAAAAAAGCTGGATGAGCTTGGTGTAATGAGTTGGCCTGTGTGGGAGAAGGAAGTATCAGAATTCCCCTGGGAATATGATATGGAAGAGATTTGCTACATACTTTCAGGAGAGGCAACAATAACGCCGGAAGAAGGAGATCCTGTAAAGATTCGTCAGGGGGATCTTGTAACTTTTACTTGTTCACTAAAATGCAGATGGAAAATAGACTCTGCAATAAGGAAACACTATGCTTTTAAGTAGGGAGAAATACATGAGAATGAGTTTTCTGCAATATTTACTGCTTCTTGTGGTATTTGTTTCGGTTCAGCCATCAGCGGCCAGCGATTATGAAGATGTCACTTCTGAGTTGAGTGTTCTGATAGAAACAACTCCTGAACTTGCTTCCATGTTGAATACGGTTCTGTCTCTTCTACCGGATACATCATATTGGCATGGTAAGACATCTGACGACATTGCCCCTTTCTTCAGTGAATGGCTCAACAGTAACCCTTTGCCGGAAAATCCCGGCAGTTACATCAGACTTTTTGATGAACTGGCTAATTCCAGCGAAGGAGGACAGCTTTTCAATAACAATGTATTCAGCTCGTGGTTTATAGATTTCTTAAACGCCCGGGGAGAATACCTTGGAAGTGATCTATCCGCCTCGTGTATTCCCCAATGGATGTCAGACTCAACCATTCATATTCAGGATTATGTGATTCCCGAAGAAGGATTTACGAATTTCAATGATTTCTTTCTCAGAGATCTTGAGCCTGGAGCAAGGCCACTTGACGGGGAAGGTGACCCATCTGTTCTCGTATCTCCTGCCGATGGAACAATTCGCAGAATATATGCAGCAGACCTCGAATCAAATTTTGAAGTTAAAAGAGATGTCTTGAACATCAGACAGGCATTGAACAATAATTCTTATGCTGATCGATTCATTGGTGGAGACATTGTGGATATTCTCTTATGGTTCACGGATTACCATCATTTTCATAGTCCAATCTCAGGTGAACTAATTTATGCAAGCGAGTATGCTGGATCGTATAACTACAATTTTGAAGAGGTGGATTGGTACAAGGAGCTGGCAAAGCATAAACGCCTCTGCTATCTGATTGACTCAGAGGAGTTCGGTATTGTTGCAATGATTCCCGTTGGCTTCTGGGGAGTGGGCTCTATAATAAACGAATGTCAGGTAGGTGATTATGTTGAAAAGGGCCAGGAACTTGGTCACTTTGCCTATGGCGGTTCCTCTATTCTTCTTGTTTTTGAGCCCGGTGTGATACAGTTCATTCCAGATGTAACAGAGGAAAGTCAATTTGTTCAGGTCAGATCCCGGATTGGGATATCAACCCTTGAGTAAGGAGTTCCATATGATTCCAGGACAGTTCAAACCGGCGTCTCTGGACGTGATGGCAAAAGTGACGACTGTTTTGATGATTGTTGCAGCAGGAGCGATTCCACTTATTCTCGATCAAATTAGGTATTTTGTTGCCTTTTTACCTGCTATTCTCTTTGTAACATGGCTCTTTTCTGTTACCGGTTTTACTCTGGAGGGCAACATCCTTCTCGTGTCCAGACCTTTGTGGAAAACAAAAATCATTCTACCTCCGGACTGCACAGCCAGGGCTGAACCAGAGATCAGGAAGGGTCTTCTTAAAACCATGGGCAATGGTGGTTTGTTCGGTTATACCGGGGGATTCCGTAACAAGAAGCTGGGTAACTTCAAAACCTATGCAACAAATTGGAGCAATGCGGTTTCTCTAACCTGTGAAGCAAATGACTTCTGCATTGTGGTAACCCCCGAGGACATGGAAATGTTCATACAGAGCGTTAATGGCTGACATGGGAAAGAACTGGAATTGAAAACTCCTCTTGTCCCGGTCATAATTATTGTGTGATGTTTGTTGAAGGCAACTGAATAAATAAAAAAAGACCCTACTTTTAGTGTAGAGTCTACAATTGAATGGCGGAGAAGGAGGGATTCGAACCCTCGGTAGAGTTACCCCTACATACGCTTAGCAGGCGTACGCCTTAAACCAGCTCGGCCACCTCTCCGCAGCATTCAATCGGGGGTCAATTATCTGAATTTTCCTACCCATAGTCAACCCCGATTCACTACAGAGCTTTTGTTAACCGAGCATGTTCCGAGCGACAGCACGATGCACGACAGAGCTTTTGTTAACCGAGCATGTTCCGAGCGACAGCACGATGCACGACAGAGCTTTTGTTAACCGAGCATGTTCCGAGCGACAGCACGATGCACGACAGAGCTTTTGTTAACCGAGCATGTTCCGAGCGACAGCACGATGCACGACAGAG
>JAOZRM010000080.1:0-5522 GCA_029940175.1 Candidatus Sabulitectum sp.
CCCTGGAACCGGGGAAGAGGATTGAGAGTATCTACTCCAGCCTTTGTCCTGAGAAGGGTCAGGTGGAGTGATTCTTCTCTGATCCTCACGCTTTACTCTTTGGATTATGGCAGAGTTTCTGCAATGGTAAGGGGCGCCTTGCGCCCTAAAAGCAATTTTCTAGGCAGGGTAGAACTGTTCAGTCAGGGCGAATTCCAGTTGGCTCGTCGTGAAGGCAGAGAGCTGGATACTGCAACAGAAGTCAGCATAATTTCCCATAATGAGGCTCTTCGCAGAGAATTCAGAGGATTTGCCGGTGCCGGTCTTTTTTCTGAGTGGCTTCTGGCGGTTGTGGCCTTTGGAAATGAACCATCCGGCCCTGTGTATCGACTGACAGAGCAGGTGTTTGGTCTGCTGGAATCAGGGGCTCCTGCCTGGCCGGTTATCTGCGGTGGAGTTGTAAGACTTCTTCGCCTTTCCGGTCACGGTTTTTCCACAGATGTATGCGTTGCCTGTGGAGCAGAGATCAAAGGAAGTACAAGCTGGTCCCATTCCGGTGGCGGGGTCGTCTGCGGAAGATGCGGGGAACCCGGCTTTTCTGTAAAATCCGGTATAATCAGCTTTCTTTCCAGAGCAGGCAATTCAAGTCTTGAATCACTCTCAAGGGTCAGGCTTTGGCCCGGTGGTTATATTCAGTGCCATTCGTTACTCAAAGAATATGCGCAGGTTCATCTTGAGCGCCGGCTTCTGCTGAAGTCGGAAAAAGTCATGAAGGAGATACTAGATGCAGGCCACTAACGACCTGATGAAAAAAATAGTTTCACTCTCAAAGAGACTGGGATTTGTCTACCAGTCCGGAGAGATACACGGCGGGCTTCAGGCAGCATGGGATTACGGTCCATTGGGCGTGGAGCTGAAAAAGAATATTACAGAGTTATGGTGGCACGAAATGGTGCGCTCCAGAGGAGATGTTGTTGGTGTTGATACTGCAATTATCACTCACACTGATGTCTGGAAGTCGTCAGGCCACCTGAAGAACTTCCATGACCCCCTGGTTGACTGCAAGGAATGTCACGGCAGATTCCGTGAAGATCATGTTGAAGGCAATGTTTGCCCCAACTGTGGCGGAGAGCTCACAGAACCAAGAAATTTCGGCCTGATGTTTAAAACCTTTATGGGACCACTTGAGAATGACGGTTCAATCGTCTACCTCAGACCGGAAACCTGCCAGCCGATCTTTGCTCAGTTCCAGAATATCGTTACCTCCACCAGAAAGAGCCTTCCATTCGGGATCGCTCAGACTGGAAAGGCTTTCAGGAACGAGATAACCGTACGAAATTTCATTTTCAGAAGTCGAGAGTTCGAACAGATGGAGATGGAGTACTTTGTTCATCCGGATGAGATGAACCAGTGGTACGAGTACTGGGTTCAGAAACGACTGGACTGGTACACTGATGTGCTTGGCATAAAGAAAGAAAATCTCCGACTGAGACCCCACGAGGAGAAAGAGCTTGCACACTACGCCTCGGGCTGCACCGATATTGAGTACCGGTTCCCCTTTGCGGGAGGAGACGGTTACGGAGAGCTTGAGGGTATTGCCAGCAGAACCGATTATGACCTCACTGCTCAGATGGAAGGCAGCGGGAAAGATCTCAAGATCCTTGACAAGGAAACGGGTAAAAAAATAACACCTTACGTCATAGAAACCTCCGGTGGTCTTGGCAGAACTTTCCTGATGGTGCTGCTGGATGCTTACCGCGAGGAAGAGATAGACGGGAAGACCAGAGTAGTTCTCGGGCTTAGCAAAAAACTGGCCCCTGTAAAAGCAGCAATTCTTCCCCTTTCAAAGAAGCTTACCGAACAGGCCCGGGAGGTAGAGGATCTGCTGCGTCCTCACTGGCCTGTACTATTTGATGTAACAGGCTCCATAGGTAAAAGATACAGAAGAAACGATGAAATTGGCACACCCTACTGCATAACTTTCGACTTCGACAGTCTTGAAGACAGGCAGGTAACTATCCGTGACAGGGACACGCTTGAGCAGATCAGGGTAGATATAGATAACCTCGTTGAAGTAATGTCCCGACTCATGGTTGGTGATATGGCTCTTATCAGCGGGGAAAGACAGGAGTAACGGTAATGGCACTTGCTAAAAGATACAAGGCAAAAGAATCAGAACCCCGCCTGCAGCAGAAATGGGCAGAAGAGGGTATTTACAAATACGATCCGGATTCCGGCAAAGAGGTTTATTCCATTGACACGCCGCCACCTACGGTAAGCGGCATGATCCATATGGGACACATATTCAGTTATGTCCAGGCGGAAGTTCTTGCGCGGTATCAGAGAATGACCGGTAAAGAGGTTTTCTACCCTTTCTGCTTTGATGACAATGGTCTGCCCAGCGAGCGGTTCACAGAAAAGGTGAAAAAAGTAAAAGCGCAGGACATGACCCGTGGAGAGTTCGTAAAGCTCTGCCTCGAAGTTGCAAAGGATGCGGAAAAGCAGTTCCGTGATCTCTGGAATAGCTTTGGTTTCAGTTGTGACTGGTCTCTGATGTATACCACAATAGACCCGTGGGTGCAGCGTGTGAGCCAGCGCTCCTTCCTTGATCTTGTATCGAAGGAAAGAGTTTACAGAAAAGAAGCTCCCACTCTGTGGTGTCCAGAATGTCAGACAGCAGTTGCTCAGGCAGAGACCGAAGACAAGGAATTCCCCAGTCATTTCCATGACCTGGAATTCAAACTGGCCGACGGCAGTGGAGTTGTTCCCATTGCCACAACCCGCCCTGAACTGATCCCCGCCTGTGTTGCTGTTTTTGTAAACCCGGAGGATGACAGGTGGAAACATCTGGTAGGGCAGAAGGTAAAAGTTCCTCTGTATGACCGGGAAGTTGAAATAAAAGCCGATGATAAGGTTGATATAGAAAAAGGCTCCGGTGCTGTTATGTGCTGCACATTCGGTGATACTACCGATATCGAGTGGTGGGGCGAACACAATCTTGACCTGAGAATCATTCTGGATAACCGTGGGCACATGAACAGCACAACCGATTTTCTTGAGGGTATGTACTGGAAGAAAGCCCGGAAGGTCATTGTAGCAAAACTTGTAGAAGAAGGCTACAGCAAGGGTGGAAACGACATTACTCATGCTGTGAATGTTCATGAACGCTGTGGAACTCCTCTTGAGTATCTCGTGAATCGTCAGTGGTTCATCAGAGTTCTTGATATGAAGGAACAGCTTCTCGAAAAAGGTAATGAGATCAACTGGTATCCTGCTCATTTCAAAGTTCGATACAACCACTGGGTAGAGAACCTTAAGTGGGACTGGTGTATATCAAGGCAGCGTTTTTACGGAGTGCCATTTCCTGTCTGGTTCTGCGAAAAATGTGAAGAACCGGTATTTGCAGATGAATCATCTCTTCCGGTTGATCCTCTTGTTGATTCTCCAGGTAAGCCCTGCCCAAACTGCGGTAGTACAGAGTTCAGACCCGAAAGTGATGTGATGGATACCTGGGCAACAAGCTCGCTCACACCTCAGATAAACATGAAGTGGGGAGAGGAGGACCAGCGGGAGAATGTATTCCCAATGGCCCTGAGACCTCAGGCACACGACATCATCAGAACATGGGCATTCTACACCATAGCCAAGGCTCTGCTCCACGAGAACAAGATTCCCTGGCAGGATGTAATGATATCCGGTCACTCTCTCAATCCCAACCGCCAGAAGATGTCCAAAAGCAAGGGTAATGTTGCAGGTGACCCCATTGCTGCTCTTCAGCAGTTTTCCGCTGATGAACTGCGATACTGGGCTTGTTCTTCGAAACTTGGAACAGATGTTGTGTTCAGCAAAGATGTTCTCGGAGAGGGTCGCAGGCTTGTCACAAAACTGTGGAATGCCTCAAAGTTTGCTGAAGGCAGGCTTGATGGATTTGACCCCCAGAGAAAAGTAGAGCTTCACCCCTTTGACAGGTGGCTTTTAAGCAGACTCACGGAGACCATAAACAAAGCCACTGCAGGTATGCAGCAGTACGAGTACTCTGTATGCATGCGTGAAGCGGAAACATTCTTCTGGAAAGCTCTTTGTGATAACTATCTTGAGATATCCAAGAACAGGCTTTACGGTGAAGATCAGGATGCCAGAGCAGCTGCACAGTACACACTCTACACAGCTCTTTATGCTGTACTGAGACTGTTTGCTCCCATCATGGTTCACATAACCGAAGAGCTTTACCTGAAAATATTCAAGCCTGTAGAGAATCACGAGAGTATTCATATAGCAGAGTGGCCCACGGCAGAATTTATGGACGAGGAAGCTCTGAGACTTGGTAACAAAGCATTGCTTGCCATCGAGGACGCACGTCGCTTTAAGAGCGAGAACAGCCTCAGTATGGCTACTGCCATGGAATCAATTGAGGTGGCAGAAGAGCTCAAGCCTTTTGAAGCCGATCTTATGGCTGTTACCAGGGCTGAAAAGGTTATCTATAACTGATGAAAAGTGATAACAAAAGAGAAAGGCCGCCGATTTCCCGGCGGCCTTTTCCCTGATCTATTTTACAAGGGTAAATTTGTTTGTTGAATGCAGCGGTAATTCCAAAACATGTGATCTTGCAGAGCTGTACGAAAATCCAAGATTAAAGAGTTTTTCTGAGAAGTTCCTTTATCATTGCAAGCAGCTCTGCATCCATGGCCTCCGCAGGTATTGTGATGTTAAGAGAGACGGTGCCATTGGAGTGATTCATTCCAGGAGCAGGTTCATCTGACACATCTGGAAGAAGGTTTTCCGGTGCATGGGTAACATGATCAGAAGCTGGAACAGAAATGGCTGGTTCAGCAGGTTGTGCAACAGGAGCTTTCTTGAAATCTGCAAGATCAGATAGAACTTGAAGGGTTAACACCATGTAGGCTGATTCTGTGTCTGAGACTCCGGTCTCCTCCTTGAAAAAGCTCATAAGAACCTTGCTGTCAGTAGTGTTTTTCGAAGCCTGATGCTGGAGTACTTTTGCATAGGACTTCTCTATTGCCGGAGAAAGAATTGCCTTGAACTCATCATCAGAAATGTTCTTGATAGCTTTCCACAGATCTGTGGGAGATAGATTGTTGTCGATGAATCCAAGAAAGAAAAGAAGTTCCAGGAGTTTTACATCAGGTTGTCTGCGAAACCCAATGGAAGCCAGGTAATCTGTGGTTATTTTCGCCGGTTCATCCTTCGAGCGGATGTTTCGAAACAGTAATTCTATTGATCCCGGATCTCTAACTGCTGGATATGTTTTCATCTTGATCTCCTACGGTTAATGATGGGACAAGATATTCATTTGCAGCGCAAAAGAAAAGAGGGGAGGAGCAGTGCCCCTCCCCTTGAACAGATCAGTAGCAGTAACCTGTTTAGAAGCTGGTTTTAATTGAACCCCAGCTTAATTGTTCAAATGCTGCTGCAGTAAAAGAAAATTCCGCCAGATGATAATCATCCGAATTATGCACATAGGTCCAGAAAAATGTTCCGTTTGTAGCAGAGTAAGTAAGTCCCATTGAATTCTGGCAGTCTGG
>JAOZRM010000080.1:5532-12681 GCA_029940175.1 Candidatus Sabulitectum sp.
TGCCGATGAAAGACATCGTTGCACCATCCCACTGGAAGAAGAACAGGAGGTTTGTGTAGGTTGTAATTGCTATGCCAAGGTTTCCGCCGTAAGGAAATACAGCAAGCCCACTCGGCTGTCCTGTTACTTCGGGGGTTGATATGTTTTCCTGTCCAATACCTGGTTGGAATCTCCAAACTCCACCGCTTGTGCCATTTGTGGTCCAGTAATCCACTCCGTCGAAGTCCATTCCCCTGGCTGCATGCCCTGAAGGATTAGTTTCAGTTATCCAGCTTGTGCCGAAATCCTCTGTGTAATAGAATACATCATCCAGCCAGTCATTTGTGTAGTAGGTGTCTGTATCAGGATTGTTGTTGCAGACAATACCGAAACAGTTTCCATTTTGAGAATCAAGATCAAATGACATTAACGGATCTGCATTGTCGGGATCATACGTCATTATTTGACCCTTAACAGGGTCTGCTGCCAGCAGAATGAAGGCACCGGCTCCCTCAAGAACATCGAGTCCCAGCGCAACATCGGCAAGCGTCCAGTCATTGAGGATGGTAATGGTAACTGCGTCACTACCGCCTTGAACAGGATTAAGTGAAGCATTCATCTCCGTGTATCCGAAATTATTGGCAAAAGACAAAGTAACGAAAACCAGGCCCAAGGTTAACAATTTCATGTCAGTTCTCCCTTATATTTTTTCTGGCAGGACAACAGAAATATACGGGTATTACTATCTAATAATAACTGTTTTGCACAGAATCCTGTGTATTTCAGAAAAGATCAATTTGCTGTTACTGAAAGAGGGAGGAGCAATGCCCCTCCCCCCTTCTGAACACGCGTATACTAGAAGCTGGTCTTGATCGATCCCCAGCTTGAGCGTTCAAGTGCGGTAATTGAAAAAGAGAATTCGGCAAGGTGGTATACACTGGATGTGTCTTTATAAGCCCAGTAGATGGTGTTGCTTGCACTGCTGTATCCCAGGCCGAATGAGCTTGAACATGATGCGGGGCATGCTGCTGCTCCAAGGTAATCCATGGTAGAGCCGTCCCACTCGTAGAAGTGGATGAAGCCATTAGAGTAAGTTGAAACTGCAACTCCCAGGTTACTGCCGTAAGGGAATACGGTAAGACCACTTGGGTTTCCTGCAACCTCAGGGGTGGCTATGTTTTCCTGGCCTACTCCAGGCTGAAAACGCCAGAGACCCCCACCGCTTCCGTTGGTACACCAGTAGTCTGTTCCGTCGAAGTCCATTCCCCTTGCTGAACCTGGTGATGGGCTGGTTGCAGTAGTCCAGCTGCTACCAAAGTCATCGGTGTAGTAAAGAACACTGCTGGACCAGCCGCAGGTGTAATATGTGTCGCTGGATATTTCGTTGTTCCAGGCTATGCCGAAGCAATTGGAATTTGACGGATCAAGGGTCATCGCGCCCAGTGTAGCCCCTGCAACGTCATAGGCCTGAATAATATCCAGGTTATTATCTGCGCCGAGGATGTAGACACTACCGCCATCAATGAATACATCCAGCCCCAGGGCTTTTTCGGCAAGAGTCCAGTCGTTAACAAGAGTGAGCGAAACAGCGTCGCTCTCGAAATTCTGCGGGTTGATGCACGCCTCGGTGCTGAAGCACCCGTCGTCATCTGCAATTGCAAATGCTGCGATAAGAAGAACAAAAAGTAAGTATCTCATAATATCCCCTCTATTGAGCTGAACTATTTCAGCAACGACTTTTATAATTGATTTTCTGAGTAGAGTCAAACATGAGAGATGTAGAAGTAGTATTTCCTTTACAGATATTTCATTGACTATGCCAGTTTGCCAGGGGTTATAATTCACAGATGGAATTCAACTCGGGTAGTATGTTACGATTCATATTAATAATCTGGAGAGAATAATGAAGTTTCAAAGTCACAAGTATCTTGTTCTGGCCTGTCTCGTATTTATCAGCTTACCCGGAGTCTCTGAGGACCAGGCCTGGTTTCGGATGATCGGGTATTCTGAGGATGGAGCTTTTGCAGCATGGCAGATGGGTGGAATTCAGGATGGAAGTGGGTTTCAATGGATAGATCTGGAGATACTTTCCACAGAATCATCTCAGCGGGTAGACAGGTATTACCATGTATGGGACGACTATGTGGATGAGTTGCCCGGGGAGGCTGATCTTGCATCAAGTGAAGCAGAAATTCTTGAACTCTGCAGGAAGTATGATATCGAGCCAGGCACTTATGATCCTCCGCTGGTTTATCATCCGCTGACAGATCTTGGTGCAGATGGAGATTCTGTATCTTTTTGCCTTGAGACTTATTCCCCCAGGTACTGCAGTGATGAAATTATACTGACTATCTCTCTTCTTCCTGCTGAAATAGAGATGGAGGAGGGTTATCCAGACTGGTTTCCCAGTCCTGTAACACCTGTTCTTCATGTTTTGCAGGATAGCACCAGCAGCTTGTTTTTCAGTGAGGAAGCGTCCCCACAACTGTATACAATGGATTTTGATTACAATATTGCGGCTGTTTACAGAAATCCTGCCATGGACAATTCTCTTCTTGTAGTACTTCACTCGACAAGGCCCGGCTTCGAAGGTCCCGACGGAAGATTCAGGGTGGTTTGCGGTAGCATTTAGTGCTATCTTGAGGCGGAGGGAGGAGGTAGCGATGGAGAACGAACTATCCAAGAAGGATATCGATAATCTGTTCATATTGCGAAGAGTTTCATCAGAGGCAGTTATGGATGTTCTTGGAAAATGCCCGGTTGTTAACCTGAATAAAGGAGAGGTTCTCTTAAGAGCAGGTCAGAGTAACCAGAGTCTTTATCTTATCCTATCAGGTAGACTTGCTATTTTTCTTGAGTATCCAGGTAGTGATCCAGTTGCTATTCTTGACCAGGGTGAAACTGTAGGAGAGCTCTCTGTGATAGATGACAACCCTGCTTCAGCGTACGTAGTAGGTGTGGAGGAAAGCCGAGTGCTAGAGGTGGATGAAACGGCATTCTGGCGTATGATCTCTGAATCACATTCATTTGCCTGTAACATGCTTCTTCTTTTATCTGACAGAATGCGATCATCTGATGAAGCTCTGCTGAAGAATATTCATCTTAGAAAAAGATTCCAGCGAGACGCGATGGTTGATTCTCTCACCGGTATGCACAATCGCAGATGGCTGGATATACAGCTGCCCAGACTTATCGACAGGCATATTCGAAGTGAAAGACCCCTCTGTGTGATAATGTTTGATGTAGATCACTTCAAGAAATTCAACGACAGTTATGGTCACGATGCAGGCGATGATGTCCTTGCACTGGTTGCCAGGACAACTCTCATGGGTCTGAGGCCAACGGATCTCAGTGCAAGGTTCGGCGGCGAGGAATTTGTTGTGATGCTTGCCGGAATCAGCACTGATCTGGCCTGGATAGTTGCGGAAAGGCTCAGGAGACACATTAATTCAGAGCATATTATAACTGATGACGGCAGAGAGCTACCTCCTGTGACAATATCTCTTGGCATTGCAGAATGCAGAGTTGGTGACAGTGCTGATTCTCTTTTAAAGAGGGCTGATACTGCTATGTACAGGGCGAAGGAAACAGGTCGTAACAGAACCTGCAGAGAAGAATAGTGTTGAGTATCGTAAATACAGCTGAATTCCATAACCTGTGGTCAGTATCCTGTTGGCTCTTCAAAGCCCCAGCGGTGTTGCAGGTTCATTTATACATTAGTGCATTATGTCCGCACTTTCTATTTGATGGAGAACCAGAATAATGAATGAGACTGTTGATCTCCAGATTCTTTCAACTCTTGATCAAACCCTGACAGTTGAACCCACTCAGAATTTACTCTATTCATTGCTTTTGCTTGTTGCTGCTTTAGCCTGTGGATACATTGCTGCGGTGGCCTGGAAGCGTGTGCAGATAGGTCCCACCGCTTCTTCAATCGTTTTGTTCATGCTGGCTTCAGCCTGGTGGGGTTTGACCTATTCTATTCACTGGTCCGGGTTTTTCCATTCATCCGGTCTGTTCTGGCTGGATGCCACCTATCTTGGAGTTGTTGTAGTTCCAACGACTTATTTCGCTTTTGCACTGCATTACACCGGGAATGGAAAGTGGCTTACCAGGCGGATCATTGCCATTCTTGCAATTGAACCGGTGTTAACCCTTATCATGCTCTGGACCGACAAGTACCACGGATGGTTCTTTGCAGACAATCAGGCTGCAGGCAGAAGTGCTATTCTCGATGGTGGCCCCTGGTTCTGGTTAAATGTTACCTACTCATATCTTCTGATCCTGATAGCATTTGTGATTCTCGTTCGATTTGCACACAGTTCAGGAAGTCTCCACGGAAAACAGGTTAATATTATTCTTGCAGGGTCACTTGTACCATGGGTAAGCAGTGTAATCAGTGTATTGAACATCAGCCCGGTTCCCGATCTGGATCTGACACCATTCGCGTTCACTCTTACTGGTATTGCATTTGCATATGCTCTCTTCCGACTTAACTTATTGAGCATTGTACCGGTTGCCAGAGATGCTCTTGTAGAGATAATGACCGACGGCTTCTTTGTGGTGGATCTGGAGAACAATGTGGTTGATATCAATCTTGCAGCGCAAGAGCTGCTTGGGTTGAGCAAATTGTCAATTGGAAGAAATGCCGAAGAACTTTTCAGAAACACTCCTGAGCTGGTAGAGCTGTACAAAAACGTGCGAGAGGGGCAATTCGAGTTTTTCACAGAGTATTACGGCCAGCGACATCTGGACATGCGTGTTGTCTCCCTCTACGATGACAAGAACAAGTTTACCGGACGCCTCTATATTTTCAGAGACATCTCCAAGCAGAAGACAGTTGAGCTCGAGATCCAGAAAGCAAATGAGCAGTTGCAGCAGCAGATCTCAGAGATCAAAACCCTTCAAGCAGAACTGCAGAGGCAGGCGGTTCGCGATCCATTAACTGAACTTTATAACCGCAGATACCTTGAGGAAACTCTTGAAAAGGAACTGTCCAGAGCTGATAGAGAAGGAACAACACTCTGCATCCTCATGCTTGATATTGATCATTTCAAAGCTTTTAACGATACGTACGGACACAGAGCTGGAGACGCCGTTCTTCGCGAGCTGGGGAAACTGCTGCTTCAGAACACCCGTGAAGGAGGAGACATTGCATGTCGCTACGGAGGCGAGGAGTTTGTAATCGTTTTTACAAATACATCATTGCAACATGCAGAACAAAGAGCAGAGGAGTTCCGTAAGGCCTTTGAAACAATGTTGGTATCTGTTGGAGAAGACCAGTTGTCAGCAACCGTATCAATCGGAGTGGCAGCTTTTCCTGTTCACGGTTCTACTGGAGAGGAAGTTCTCCACGCTGCAGATACAGCGCTCTACCGGGCAAAAGAGGCAGGTCGCAATCGTACTGTTGTCCTGGACCACCCACAGCCTCGGGTGACATGATGCTGAATTTCTGCATTTCATAATTAGTTCCGTGAGGGAATTACCTGTTCTTTACAAGATACAGAGGTCTCTGCTCATGCGGGTTTCTCCATGTATCCACAGCTTCCACCATCACAGGATCATCGGAAATGCAATCTATAAAATCGTTCCACTGGTCCTCCCGAAGCAGCCCGTAATCACCGCTCAGGCGAATGAAGTACTGTTCCGCCCGTTCCGGGCTTAGATAATAAGCAACCTCATCCCTGAGGATTCCAGCTGTTATCCGCCACACTCTGTCACTCTCGTAATAATCTTCCGGTGCCCAGGGTAATGCATCAATTTCATGTTTGAATGTTATCATCTCCGCAAGCGCTTTGTGGGCTATTATCAGATCAAAATCTATGCCTGACAGAGCCCCGGCGACCTCCCCTGCCAGTTCCTCATACAAGGAATAGGGAGGATCATGTGTCTCAGATATGTAAGACCCGTGGGTGTAGAGGGAAAGCGCCAGCATTGCCAGAAAAACCAGCACAGGAAATATCTCTGTCTTCAGCTTTCCTTTAAAAAGATGCAACTGTAGAAGCTTATCTACAACAAGCTTAAGGTATGGAATGCATACAAGGGGAAGCATTAGCATTGTTCCGAAGAAGAGCCTGTATGAAAGCCCTGTAAGTGAGAACCTGACGAAGGGGAAAAAGCCGATCAGACTCAGAATGATAAGTATGTAATACTCTCTGCCGATCCGCATGAAAATGAATCTGTTCCTGACCAGAAGCAGAACACCTGTGAGTAGCAGTAGTGCAGCTGCAGCATAGATCTCTACACGCCATGCAGGTGTAAGTCTGAACAAACCGAAAGTATTGATGAATGATGAAGGCACAAAGATAGGATTACTTGAAAGGTCTCCTGTAATTCTTTCGAGATCATGGAGGGAAGGCGCCAGTGGAAGCCTGCTGGAAATGAGAAGGACAAGGAAGAGGAATACCGAGCCGATGAGAAGGATCAATCTGCCCTGCTTTCTTCCGCTTCCAGACCATAATTGTTTTAACAGAGTCATGACTCGGGGCGCAGAATACAGCACCAGGAAGAACAGCAACAGAATCGCCGAAAACCTGTGAGTAAAGAATGCAGCCAGGAACAGCAGCAGTGAGCCGGATATTCTCAGAAACCACCCGCCTTTTGAATAGACATCACTGTTCCTGTATCGGGAAGAACTGAATACCGAAGCCATGAAGAAAAAGAACAGGGCAAAACCCAGAAGGTTCTTGGGGAACTGTGCGAAAAAGTAATTCATCGAAGGGCTCATTGCAGAGGCTGCTGCTGTGAGTAGAGCGGTATAAAGAATCTTCTTCCTGCGATAACGGCCCGATGACTTTAGAAGTGAGAGTGTTATGGTGAATACCGATAGAACAAACAGTAGTTTGATAAACACCGTGCTCATCCTGTACGAAACCACATAATCTCCGGTAACAGCGTGAAAAGCCAGAAGTGGCACATAAACAAGAGAATACTCCGGGGAATGCATAGTGCCGGTATTATTCAGGGACTGAACCTGCACAAGGTAATAGTAACCATCCCAGCCGCAGGCATATTCTGTCTGATACACACTGGAAAGACCGCTGACAACAACGATTCCGGACAGGATAAGTAGCAGTATGCGACAGTTATTGCTTGACAGGGTACTAAAACGCAAGATCCTCAAACATTCCTCTGCTGCTTGAAATCCAGTCCTTACCGAATCTCAGAGTG
>JAOZRM010000259.1:0-324 GCA_029940175.1 Candidatus Sabulitectum sp.
TGATCAACTCCCCGCAACTTCTCCAGCTATCGGGCGTCGGCAACGCCGCCGACCTGAGCGCTCTCGGAATCCACGTCGTGCACGATCTACCGGGCGTAGGAGTCTATGCCACCCATCTTCAGAATGTCTCGGAAGCTTACCGGGTGATGGACTGGACTCTGACCTACTGAACTCTTGGAAGTTGAATGGACAAGTTTAATCATGCTTGTCTGTTGTTATTTCAACGTGCGAATCCGAATTCAATCCCATCATTTGAGGTTCCAATAAGAGTATTTGTATTTCATACTTCAAGAAGTACCAATTCTCGCTGATTCGCATTATTTA
>JAOZRM010000259.1:334-3372 GCA_029940175.1 Candidatus Sabulitectum sp.
TGTGATTATCTGTATAACAATGCAATCCTTCTCAATTTTATCCATGCGAGCAGGTAATTTATTGTTTTACCGTTTTGGAGAAACCGCCTGCAGTACTTGTTTTATGCAGGCGGTTTCCAGGAGCAGGCTTATCTAACCTGTTATTTCAGGAACCTTATACCCCATGCACCTGAATCGTAGTCCTGCTCTGTCTGGTCTGCAAATGTATCTGCATCAATCACATCAACAGCAATCCGCTGGTGATGCGTGTTGTATTCAACATACCACTCATAACTGTAAATGCCGTCTTCCGCCACTGTGTCGCCATAGAGACCGTTGTCATACATGAGATGTCTGCTGTGACCGGAAAGAGGACCATGAGCTATGACGAAGAACGGTGGCTCATACTGAGGGTTCAGATGGTCAATTGTTGCTTCCATCCGTACCAGATCACCTTCAAGAAGTTGTGGCAGTTCAGAGTCAACCCGGTAGAAAACACCGGGGTCTGTGCATTCCCAGATCATCTGATCATTTTTGTACAGTCGCATGGAAGAAATGAAAACTTCCTGTTCACCTGAAGCAAGCATATGCTCTGCAGCTGTTACTGAAGTGATCCTCCAGCCTCCGTGTGAGGTTTCCTCTGCATGTTTTTCCACAACAAGCCTCAGATATCTGGTATCGTTAATAGTTTTTGACCCAGGGTCAAATACACCATCCCATACTGTATCAATAATCAGTTCAGCGGTGAGAGTGTGAATAACTGTAACTGTACAAACTCCTGCAGAGGGATCGTTCTCGATGATGATCTCACGAGATGGTTCGTTGATAAGCTCACGATACCAGAACTCCGGCAGTGATACTTCCTCTCCGGATTTTCCAGTTTCCCCGGGATCTCCCGTTCCATCCAAGTTTGATGTTTCAATAATTTCGGATCCTGTCACAAGTTCATGGATCCAGTCTGAATCGGTGAGTTCAGGTGATTCCACGCATCCAGTAACCAGGATCAGTGTAGCTGCTGTTGCTGTAAGGATTAAAGCTCTCATCATTTTACCTCCCTAACACCGGCCCATTCCGGTGATCTCATAATGATGCACTTCTCTGGTTGATGTATTATCCCCGAGTAACAGTTTGTAAAGAAAAACCGGCTGGAATAGTGTCTGTTTAAAGATTGAGAAGGAGCGGTTGCGTCCCGTGATGACAATTAGTGAGATTGTTGCCGAGATAGCTTTGCATCCTCCTGTGGTTCCATAGTGTATTCCGGATTATACTATTCCATAACAAATGGAGGGTTTATGGCTATTCAACTTGATTGTCCGTCGTGCGGAGCCTCGGTAAAGGCGCGAAGAGGTGTTGCATCAGTTACGTGTAAGTACTGCGGTAATTCTGTTATGGTTCCTGAGCATCTGGCAAGTTCACCCGGAGTGTCAGGGCCTATTAATATCCAGGCCAAAGGATGCGGTAAGGCTGCTGTAATCATTGTGGCAATTTCTGTTCTGCTTGTAATCGGCATTGGAGTATTTATTTTCTTCATGGTTGGTGAAGCAAAGGATGGTGTAGTTGAACTTTCTGCTCTGGTTTCAGAACCTTATGACTCAGCCCCGGAAGAAGAATTGGTTCTTATGGAATTCGGTGGACCTGGAACAGGCCACGGCCGCTTTCAGAGACCTGAGTGTATTGCAATTGACGGCAGTGGCAACATCTTTGCAGGAGAGTGGGAAACCTCTCGCATACAGGTTTTTGACCATGCTGGAAACTTCCAGACACAATGGTTCTTTGCAGAGGGAGAAGACACCCTTCTTCGTGCAATAGCTTGTAACAGAGATGGTGCCATGTACCTGGTCTATAACAGTATGATCTATGTTCACGACAGCTTTACAGGAGATTTGATTGATTCACTGCAGCATCCGAATGGCTCCGGTTTCAGTGACGTCGATGTAGCCCCGAATGGTAGCATTGTTGCCTCATGGTACCGCAACAGAGACGATATCATCGTCTTTGATGTTCATGGTAAGATTGAACTGGTACTCGAGGAGGCGATCAGCAGTCAGAGTGGAGATTCTGAGCTGAATACAACGGTGATTGCAGGAAATCTGGGAGAGATCTACGCTTTCGGATCCTTCAATGAAGCAATCTTTTCATTCAATTCAGAAGGTCGTTTTGTGGACAGATTCGGCAATGATGAATTGTTCACTATGCCACTCGGTTTTGATGTGGATCCTAACGGAAGACTCTGGGTAAGTGATTTTGGAGAGCTTCTTCTGTTTGATTCCAGCGGGGAACTGCTGACAACAATTGATCCTGGGGTTACCGTTAATGATTTTGTAATTAATGATGATATGCAGCTTTACGGGATAACCAGTGATGAAACAGTTGTTCAGATAGATCTGTCGACTTACTGAAGAAGAGAGGGAAAATAATGGCTGTTGTTACTTTGCAGGGAAGTCAGGTGGAAACAATCGGTGCTCTTCCTGAAGAAGGAATGAAGGCTCCGGGATTCAGTTTGACTGCTACCGATCTTTCCATGAAAGACTTGAAGAATTATTCCGGTAACATGAAGGTTCTTAATATTTTTCCAAGTCTTGATACCGGTGTTTGTGCAGCATCTGTGCGCAGATTCAACAAGGAAGCAGCCGGACTGAACAATACAGTAGTGCTGTGTATCTCGGCTGATCTACCCTTTGCTCATTCAAGGTTCTGTGAAGTTGAGGGGCTGAAGGATGTAATTTCTCTTTCCTCTTTCCGGTCACCGGATTTTGGCAGGAATTACGGAGTTACCCTTACCACAGGCCCTCTTGCAGGTCTTTTAACCAGGGCAGTGGTGGTTCTGGACAGTTCAGATCTTGTTGTATACGCAGAGCTTGTTCCCGAGATCACCCAGGAGCCTGATTATGAAGCTGTACTTTCTGTTTTGAAAGAGCTTGGGTAAAAAGTGGCTGGAACAAAGCGATCAGACGTAAAAGCCGGTATGACTGTGATGGTGGTACAGAAGCACCACCAGAGGACAGGAGAGCTTACAAAGGGCGTTATTGCTCGAATTCTTACAAAGTCATCCACCCATC
>JAOZRM010000081.1 GCA_029940175.1 Candidatus Sabulitectum sp.
TTCACGGCAGATCCCATGGATTCAAATTCAATCTTGTCCAGGGACTCCAGCAGAGCTGTGTGAAAGCGGAACATCTCAGAAGAGAAACTTGCTCCAACAATACCACCATTGCCATAAGTGGACCCTATCTCTCCGGCGGTTGTACAGCCAACAACAGGGCAGGAGAAAGCTTCTTTCATGAACTCTGCAATCCTGGGAAGGTCGTAATCTGCAGAACAGAAAAAGATCACTCCACCCATTTGATCCATCTGAAGGTTTCTCGCCAGTTCAGCAACTGCAGTCTGCTCATCTCCCGATGAAACTTCTGCTCTTTGTGTGTAGTTCCCACTTAACATGATACCCACCCTTCCCTGATTATCTAACCTGGACATTGCGTTGAACCACCATCCCCGGTTGGATACGAAACCAATGTTAAAAGCTTTGCCGGAAAGAGTGGTGTAGAATGTTTATATGCTAAACTTAACTCGATGTCCATAAGGATGTTTACTTGACATGGCTGCCTGAATGGATGCAATCATCACTTGACTCCAATGTTGGAGACCTGTAAAATTGTTTTTTGTGGATAAGGTTGCTGTAAGCTCTTTTTCCTTCATTCACAAGTGGATTTTATAACATCCGTCTCTGATTCAGATTGATACTTAAGAGGGGCAGGAAAAATGAAAGTTGTTCAATTCAGATACGGTGTTGACAATCTGGGATATCTGTTGCACGGGGATGAATTTGCATTGGCGATTGACGGTGGCGCTGCAGAGGAGATAATGAACTATCTCAGCAGCAATGGGCTTAAACTGAAATTTGTGACTAATACCCACTCACATAGAGATCACACATGTGGCAACAGTGAACTCCTCAGGCTTAGCGGGGCCGAACTTATCAATGGGGAAGACCTTGGTCGAACAACGAAAATAGAGCTGGAAGGTGAATCCATAAGAGTAATGCATACACCGGGTCATACTGCTGATTCTGTCTGTTTCAGTTGCGGCAATGTTCTTATAGCCGGGGATACTCTGTTCAATGGAAAAGTAGGTCGATGCTTTACCGGAGATTTCAGGGGATTCTTTCAGTCTATCAAGAGGATTCTGGCACTTCCAGTATCTACTGTTCTGTATGCTGGTCACGATTATGTTCTGGAGTACCTTGATACTGCTGCAAAGCTGGAACCGGACGACACATTTATAGGAAATTACAGAGAGAGGTACAATCCTGATCTGGTCCGAGCAACCCTTGAAGAAGAAATCAGGGTAGATCCATTCCTCCGATTCAATGAGCCTGAAATTGTCAACATGCTCAAAGATAAGGGGCTTCCTGTGGGTACGGAATTTGATAGATTCAGGTCGATAATGTCACTAATGTGAAGGCGCTCAAATGATTAAAACTACCCCCTCGCGGGAAGACGCATTTGCTCTTCTGAGAGAGTACAATTCAAGTGAATCACTAATTAAGCATGCATTTTCAGTAGAAGCTGTTATGCGTTACATGGCAGAGAAATGGGGAGAAGACCCGGACAAGTGGGGAGTGATCGGTCTGATACACGATCTGGACTACGAAATGTTTCCTGACCAGCACTGCACCAAGACCCGTGAGATCCTTGAAGAAAGAGACTGGCCTGAGGATTATGTCAGAGCAGTTGTTTCTCATGCCTGGGGTATCTGCAGTGATGTCAAACCTGAATCTATAATGGAAAAGTACCTATATGCTATTGATGAGCTTACCGGGCTGGTCACCGCCTGCGTACTTGTCCGGCCTTCCCGAAGTCTTATGGACCTGAAAGTAAAATCCGTTAAAAAGAAGTGGAAGAACAAGCATTTTGCTGCAGGTGCCAACCGCGAGGTGATAGAGAATGGAGCTGTCATGCTGGGTGTTGAAATACCAGAGTTAATACAGGATGTAATAGACGGCATGAGAACTGTTGCAGCGGAAATAGGGCTGGCAGGGAGTAGCTGATGACCGGTACTCTTGTAAATACTGCAACAGTACTCGCAGGCGGGATACTGGGTTCTCTTCTTGGCTCCGGGCTGTCTGAGCGAATCAGAGAGACTGTGATGACTGGAATGAGCCTTGTTGTAATTGCTCTTGGCGTGAAGATGGCCCTTGAAACCTCCAACATACTCATAGTGCTGGGGAGTATCACCGTTGGTGGGATTATCGGGGAGTTATTACGTTTGCAGCGGCATCTGGATTATATCGGCGCATGGCTGGAACGATTAACATCGAGATATCCTTTCCTGAACAGAGGCAGCTTCAGCCAGGGGTTTGTTACAGCCTGTCTAGTGTTCTGCGTGGGTCCCATGACCATTCTGGGATCAATTCAGGATGGTCTTTCCGGAGACAGTTCACTTCTAATGGTAAAGAGTGTTCTCGATGGATTTACCGCAGTAGCATTTGCCAGTGTGATGGGCATGGGAGTTGCTTTTTCCGCGCTTGTTGTTTTGATCGTGCAGGGTTCCTTAACCCTTGGTTCATCTCTTTTTAATCAGGTTCTGTCCCAGGCAATGATCTCTGAATTGACAGCCACCGGTGGGGTAATTATGCTGGGAATTGCTATTCACATGCTTGAATTGAAGAGGATCAGGCTGGCTAATTTTCTTCCCGCATTGGTTATCGCTCCCCTGATCGTCTGGATTTCGGGTATAATTCAGGGGTGGTGATCGCATGGTTCGTGGAGCAGTTCATGTTTAAGTTTAGGAGAAAAGAGTTCTTTTGAACAAAATTGTTTTCTTTATTGTACTGGCAGTGGTTGGAGCAGGCCTGGGATTCCTCTCAGGTATTGTATCCGCACCCATGGTGTTCGACACCCCGGTGTTTATTTCATCCATGGGGGTCTCTGCCGCCCCGGTGACAGTACCTGATGTTCTGGGAATCACCCGGGCAGAAGCTCAGAGAATTATTGAAGGCGGTAACCTGGTTCTTGCCGGGGAGTGGACTGAGTACGGTAATTTTGAGACCATGGGGATGGTTGTAAGACAGGATCCACCTGCTGGAACTCAGGTACCTCGGGGAGCTCCGATTAATATTTTCTGGAATGTAGGACCACTCTTCAGACCGTTCTATCCTGATTCTCTGGTGGGTCTTTCAGCCAGTAGAGCGGAAGAAAAAATTGCAGACTGGCAGCTTTACACTGCAGGCAGAACAAGAATCCCACACCCGTCTATTCCTGAAGGAGAGGTAATTGCTGTTGCTCCCTGGTTTTCTGACAGTATTTCAGTCAGGCGTCCCGTACGGTTGCTGATCTCGTCCGGCTGGACAGGAATACCTGTACTTACCGGACTCATGGTTGCGGAAGCAGAGAGCATTCTTGTTTCCAGAAGACTGGTAATGGAGATCGTCGAAGAACGACCGGTAACAGATATTCTTAAAGAAGGTACTATTCTGGAGCAATTCCCTTATTCCGGAAGTAATTACAGTTCAGGTGATACAGTCTCTGTTGTTACCGGTGCCATTGGTGCTGGTGGCTGGGGGGAATGGTAATGAATCGAGCTATTGTTGCACCATCAATTCTGGGATGCGATCATGGAGATCTGGCCAGTGCCTCACTGGAGTTGGAAAAAAATGGAGCTGACTGGATACATCTTGATGTTATGGATGGTGTTTTTGTGCCGGTTCTTACTTTTGGTGCAGGAGTCGCCAGGTCGATCTCTTCCACTGTTTCCATTCCTGTTGATGCCCATCTTATGGTGGATCGTCCTGCGGAGCTCATTGACGCTTTCGCAAAAGCCGGCTGCCGTTACATTACAGTTCACCCTGAATCTTCAGAGACGCATATCCACCGGGTTCTTGGAAGAATAAGAGAACTTGGTTGTTCTCCAGGGCTGGCCCTTAACCCTGCAACACCACCAGAGATTGTGCAGTGGGTTGCCGGGCTGATTGACCTTGTTCTGATAATGACGGTGAATCCCGGTTATGGCGGGCAGAGACACATATCTGCCATGCACGAGAAAATTACTAGTGTTCGAAAAATTCTGGATAATGCCGGTCGTGAAGATGTTTTGATCTCCGTTGATGGAGGAGTTGACTCTTCCAATGCAGTGAAACTTGTTCAGGCAGGAGCTTCTGTTCTAGTGAGTGGATCATACATAACCTCATCATCCAACCGTGGTCGGGCCATAAGCTCTTTGAAGGTGTAACTATGAAAAAGACACTGATCATATCTCTTGCTATTTTTATTCTCACCACTTTGTTTTCCATGGCTTGCGGTACAACAACTTCCAATATAGACAGAATTCAGGAAAGAGTTGATAAGAACAAATGCAGAATGAACCGGGAAGATCTTATCTATCATATCCAGGATCTGGAATATTTGCATGATACTACATACATTGAGATTCCACAGGCTCTTGTCGATGATTCTCTTCTTTCTTGCCCGGCTACCGGGGAACTTTACCTGCTGGAAGCAGACGGTGATGACAGAATGATCATCTGCCCGACAGGTCATGGAGATTCTTCTTTATAGTGCTCTTTTGACAGTTGCATTATTTTTGTTATAATTGCTTGACTTTACAGGGGGCTTCGTGCGCCCTGTTGAGGTAGTGTAATTGGGTCTAACGACATTTTAATGCCACAAAAGGAGTGCTCGTACTTGTTTGATAAACTTGCGGATCGGCTAGGGCAGACATTCAAGAACCTTTCAGGAAGAGGGGTTCTCTCAGAAAGTAACATCAGTGATGCCATGCGGGAGATACGAAGAGCACTTCTGGAGGCTGATGTAAACTTCAAGGTTGCGAAAAAATTTGTGGCTGAAGTTACTGAGGAAGCCCTGGGTGAAAAGGTTCTTAAGAGCCTGTCTCCCGGACAGCAGGTTGTTAAGATTGTTAACGACAAGATAGTGGAGCTTCTTGGAACTACTGCAGAGAGACTTGTTTTTACCGGCAAACCACCCCATGTAATTCTTCTTCTGGGCCTTCAGGGATCAGGAAAAACAACAACTGCTGCCAGACTTGCATACCTCCTGCAGAAGAAGCACAACCGTAAGTGTATGGTTGTTGCTGCTGATCTACAGAGACCAGCGGCGATTGATCAGCTTGAGGTGATGGCAAAGAAGGCAGGGACCGCATTCTACTGTGACAGAAACCAGAAGGATCCTGCGGAGGTTGCCAGAGCTGCCATTCACAAAGCTTCACTTCAGTATAATGATGTAGTTATTGTTGATACAGCCGGAAGACTTCATGTTGACAGTGCTCTTATGGAGGAGTTGGAGAGGGTAAAGGCTGTCACTCATCCAGACGAGTCGCTTCTTGTTCTTGATGGTCTTTCCGGGCAGGATGCAGTTAATGTTGCTCTGGAATTCAATGAGCAGATCGGGTTTACGGGAGCTGTTCTCACAAAAATGGATGGTGATTCCAGAGGCGGAGCAGCTTTGTCATTCCGATCCGTAACCGGAAAACCAATAAAATTTATCGGTATTGGTGAGAGCGTCAAGGGTCTGGAGGAATTCGATCCATCCAGAATGGCTGGAAGAATTCTTGGTATGGGCGATATTCTCGGCCTGGCTGAAAAAGCCCAGGAGATGTTTGATGAGAAAGAGGCTTCCAAGCTTCAGAAGAAGATCAAAAGCAACTCCTTCAATCTTGAGGATTTCAGGAAGGAACTTGTTAAAATAAAGAAAATGGGCTCTCTCAATGAATTGATGGCTATGCTTCCCAAGGGAATGCGTCCCGCAGGGGCAGATCTTGATTCTTCTCAGTTTACCCAGATGGAAGCCCTGATAAATTCCATGACCGCCAGGGAAAGAGAACGTCCTGAGATCATTAACGGGAGTAGAAGAAAGCGAATTGCAAAAGGCAGCGGTAGAAATGTCAGTGATGTTAACCGGCTGTTGAAAGAATACAGAACCATGAAGAAGATGATGAAAAAAATGCGTACCAATAGAGGAATGGCAGCGTTGTTTCGATAGCTGACGTCTTGTTGTACGCGAAACTGGAGGTGACGATTGGTAAAGATCAGACTTAGAAGAATGGGTAGCGCCAAAACCCCATTCTACAGGATTGTAGCTGCTGATTCCCGCAGGGCAGTCAGTGGTAGCTTCATCGAGATACTCGGATACTACGATCCGCTCAGGAAGCCCCTGGAAATGAAAGTTGACGAGGGCAAGGTATTCAAGTGGCTTGGTAATGGTGCACAGCTTTCCGATACAATGAGAAGCCTGCTTCGCAAAACAGGTACTATGGCAAAATGGAGCCGTATACTGCAGGGCGAAGAAGGTATTGTGCCGGAAACAGTATTCATCAAGGGTAAGAGTAGAAACTCATAGTATTATTACTGTGAGTGAAGCAGTTACCCTAATAACTTCTAAAACCGGAGGATGAAATGAGAGAACTCGTTGAACACATGGCCCGCACCCTGGTTGAGAACCCTGATGGTGTATCTGTCGAGGAGACCACCCAGGAAGACATGACAGTTTACGAGCTCAGAGTCGAGGAAGCTGATCTCGGTCGAGTTATCGGCAAGGAAGGTCGTATTGCCAAGGCAATGCGAATGATAATTCGCTCGGCTGCAGCAAGACATGGCCAGAAGGCCACAATAGAAATAATGGACTGAACTGATGAAAAACAGAGTACTTTACGGTTACGTTGAAAGAACACATGGCCTTCGGGGTCGGATGATCTTGAAGCTTTTCGTCTTTGGACCTGCGGAGCCTCTCGAGGAGGGGACAATTCTGTATGCTGGAGATCGTAGTCTTACGGTGGTCAGATCCAGAAAGAGGGACAATGAGCGAATTACCGTGGATTGCTCAGAAGTGTGGAAGAAAGCACAGGCTGCAGAACTCACAGGTGAATCCATTGAAGTAGACATTGATCGGGTACTGAAATCCGGTTTTCCACTTCCTGTTTATGGATTTTCAGAGTTTACTATTATCTCTCACGGGAAGAAGTTTCCCATTGAGGAAGTTGAGTACAACAACTCAAACCCTCAATTGATCGTGAGAGGAGATGGAGGACTGTTTCCTGTTCCCCTGGTTCTTGCCCTTACAGGGCAGGTCGATTCGGCAGAAAGAACGATCACAGTTGATCTGCCGGAAGGACTGGAGGAAATATAGAACCCACACTGAAAGTGGCAGTTGCCACGGTGTTCCCTGGAATGTTCTCAACCTTTCTCGAAACAGGAGTTATAGGTAGAGGACTTGAGAAGGGTGTTGCTTCTGTTCAGATGTTTGATATTCGCAAACATCCCGTGGACAAGCGAGGTTCTGTGGACGACTATCAGTTTGGCGGTGGTTCAGGGATGGTTCTAAGACCGGAACCACTTTTCGATACTCTTGAGGAGATATCCTGGAGAGATGGTGCTCGTGTTGCCCTGATGACCCCACAGGGTAAACAACTTGATACTGATTATGCCAGAGAACTGGCTGAATGCAAAAAGCTTGTGATCTTTTGCGGAAGATACGGTGGGGTTGACGAGAGGTTCCGCCAAGAGGTGGTTACCGATGAAATTTGTGTTGGTGATGCGGTGGTGTCAGGAGGAGAGATCCCTGCCATGTATCTAATTGAAGCTGTTTTCAGATGGCTTCCCGGGGTACTTGGTCGGATGGATTCTGCACGCAGTGACAGTTTTGCAACTGGACTTCTTGATTTCCCCAGATACACCCGTCCCGCAGAATACAGAGGAATGAAGGTTCCAGAGGAACTTGTGTCCGGGAACCATGCTTTGATAACCGAGTGGCGTTTCAGGTCTGCTCTGGCAAAAACCAGAGAGGTAAGACCTGATCTGCTTGTAAATTGTGATGAAAAAGAGACTGAAATACGATTCGCTGAAATAATGAAAGAGGCGGATCGCGCGAAGGAGCAGGACAATGGATGAACTGCTGAGAAGTGTAGGTCAGGAGCAGATCAAAACAGATCTTCCTGATTTTAGAACGGGTGATACCGTTCGTGTTCACTATCAGGTGATTGAGGGCGATAAGGTCAGAGTACAGATTTTTGAGGGTACTGTGATCGCACGAAGAGGCGGCGGAATTGACGAGACCTTTATGGTAAGGAAAATTTCCGGCGGTGTTGGGGTTGAGAGGGTTTTCCCTTTGAATTCCCCTCGTATTGAGAGTATTGAAGTTACCAGGCATGGTAAGGTTCGCAGAAGCAAGCTCTTCTACCTCAGGAAGAAGACAGGCCGTGCTGCAAGAATCAAGGAACGCAGAGTTTACAAAAAGTAAAGTGTCAGAACTTTACCTTTTTGATCAGCGTTACAGGTCTGAGTATGGCGTAATAGCTGGCTTGGACGAAGCGGGAAGAGGACCTTTAGCAGGTCCTCTTGTTGCTTGTGCTGTAATTCTGCTTCCGGATTTTAACAGTGAGATTCTTACTGACAGCAAGAAACTCACAGACAAAACCCGCAGATTGCTCAAGCCTCTGATTGAGAACTCCACAGAAGCATGCTCGCTGGGTATTGTTACCGCTTCCGAAATTGATCAAAACAGAATGGCATGGGCAGTGAGAACTTCCTTCAGAAGAGCCATGGCTCCCATTTCAAACAAAACAGATGTTTTCCTTGTGGATGGTAACAGTGTTGCCAATTTGGAATCACCGTCCAGATTCCTGATAAAAGGCGACTCAAAAAGTCTCTCCATTGCTGCAGCAAGCGTTATTGCAAAGGTTACACGAGATGACATCATGCTGGAAGCGCACTGCGAGTACCCGGAATACGGTTTCCACAGGCATAAGGGCTACGGTACTGCGGAGCACATTGCAATACTGAATAAACTGGGCCCCTGTCCCATACATAGAATGTCATTTGCTCCACTGAGCAGAATGTACCAGACTGGACAGATGTCTCTCTTTCCACTCGATAATCCAAATTCAGGAAAAGCAGCTGAAATACGTGCAGCTCGTTACTATGAGAATATTGGATTCAAAGTTTTGAACAGGAACTGGAGGTCTTCATCCGGTGAGATCGATCTTATTGTACAAAACGACAGCACGGTCTTTTTTGTTGAGGTCAAATCCACTCTCACCAATGACGAGAAGCTAGCCCTGGAAAAAATAGACAATGCAAAGCTGAAGAGAATCAGAAACGCAGCAGAGGAATGGATGACCTCCAATGACTATCAGGGGGAATGCAGTATTGAAGCTGTGTTGGTTACTTCCAAAAACTTGAAGCGTATCCCAGTCGGGTAATTATTGAGAAATCCTGAAAAGAAAAAACATACTTTAACGGTGGGGTATTGCTTTGGTTATGCTTTCCTGCTATATTTCGTGAAACCCAATCTTGAAAGAGGCTTAGTATGAAATTGACTGTTTTTGCACTATTGATTCTTGCGGTTGCCGGATTGGCAGCGGAGAGAGTTGTTCTCTGGGAGTATTACACTCAAACTGGTTGAGGCACATGCATAAGCAGCTGGTCAGCTGTTAAAGCCGCTCTCAATCCAATTGTAGCGTCTGGTGAAGTCTCACCGATTTACATGTTCCACAATGGCCCAGCAAGCTGTTCATACAATTCTGGCAGACAGAGTTTCTACGGGATCACAGGAACCCCAACAGTGAAAATTGATGGTCTTGCCGCCAGTTCCAGTCCGTCAGCATACGCTACTGCTATAAACAACAGGCTTTCTGTACCATCTTACATAGACATTGATGTGGATATGGTTGGAGATGAAAACGGAGGAACTGCATACATTTCAGTTACTGCAGAGCAAGCTCCAGCTTCAGGAACAATCAAGGTATGGACTGTTATTCTCGAGGATTACGAAACGGCCACTTCCGCATGGGGTGGTTATAACGGTCAGGAAATGATGTGGATCCCCGTTGCAAATCCAGTGAATGGTACTGTTCTCAATTTCACCGGATCTTATCCTCAGACAATCCAGGTCTCAGGTAATTATACCCTGAATCCAGCAGCGCATCCCTATGATGATCTTAATGTGGCTACTTATGTTCAATACACTACAGGAACAAGGGAAGTTCTGAATGCCAGCTTTGTTGAGCTTAACGACACGGGATCAGGCATTTACGACGAGGGAACTTTTCCTGTAGTCACAAGCTCCGTACTGAATGCGTGGCCTAATCCAACAACAGGAGCCTTTGCTGTATCCAGCTTAATGCCGGATGGAACAACTGGAACTGTTGAGATATTCGATATTGCCGGGCGTTCAATCGAGCATTTCAGTGCCGGTGCTGTTCAGAGCATGAATATTGAAGAGACCGGTGTGTACTTCATAAGACTTACCACAAGTTCAGGTGAAGTGATCAGAAAACAGGTTGCAGTCGTCAGGTAGTCTCTTGATTTATCTGAGAGGGGGAGGATTCTCAAGAATCCTCCCCTTCCTATTGACTTTGAAACAAATTCCGGTTAATTTGCCTCTCCCTATAAATACAAACCTATATTTTCGAAAGGGAACAGAATGAGCAAATGGCTTGTGACCGGAGGGTCAGGTTTTCTGGGAATAAATCTTATACGTGCACTGGTAGCACAGGGGCATGATGTTGTATCCATAGACATAGAACCATTTACATACTCCGATCTTGTAGACAAAATTGACCATCGTGTTGTAGATATCAGAGATCGAGAGGCGGTTGACAGGTGTATGGCTCTGGGAATTGATGTTTTTATGCACGGGGCGGCGGCACTTCCTCTATACAAAAAATCAGATATTCTTTCCACAAATGTTCAGGGAACCCTGAATGTTATGGAATCCGCACACAAATATGGAGTTAATCGCGGAATCTACATCTCGTCAACGGCTGTTTACGGTATTCCGGAGAAACATCCTTTGTTTGAGGATGATCCCCTTGTAGGCGTGGGACCGTACGGACATACAAAGATAGAAGCAGAAAAGATTGTCAGCGATTTCCGCCAAAAAGGAATGACCATTACGAGCATCAGACCAAAATCATTTGTTGGACCTGAGCGGCTTGGTGTGTTTGCTATTTTCTATCAGTGGGCTTCAGAGGGAAGAAGTTTTCCCATGATCGGAAGGGGGGAGAACCTCTACCAGCTTCTGCATGTTGAAGATCTGTGCAATTCAATTATTATGTCTGCTGAACACGAAAATACTGAAGCAGTGAATACGGAGTTTAACATAGGAGCCAAGGAATTCTCCACTATGCGGGAAGACTACCAGGTTGTTCTGGACAAGGCAGGATTTGGCAGGAAGATCAAAGAGTCTCCGGCACATCTGGTTATCTTTGCCCTGGAGGTACTTGACTTCTTCAATCTTTCACCGCTTTATCCCTGGGTATATAAAACTGCAACCAAAGACTCGTTTGTGTCTATTGATAAAGCGGAAAAAATGATTGGTTTTACACCGGAGTTTTCAAACAAGGATGCTCTCTTAAGAAATTATCAGTGGTACCTTGATAACAAGGATAAATTTCAAAAGAGTGATGGAGTTTCTCACAGAGCTCCATGGAGCCAGGGAGTACTGGGACTGGCAAGATATTTTTTCTAAATCTTTGTGGTACCAGGTGTTTGTAAACAGGGAGGAAACATGAAGAGAATTATCGGAATTACGATGCTACTGTCTATTGCGTTGCTCGCCGGATGCGGTGAAGCTGACCAACCGGAGATCGAGGAAGTTGCAGGATCTGAAGATGCTGCCGACGTTGAGGTAGCTGAGGAAGCACCAGTAGAAATTGAAGTAGCTGTGCTATATCCCGAAGGTACCCTTGACCCTTCCCTGGTCACAGCCGATGTACCTGTTTCGTGCAGAGCTCTTTTCAACGCCTTTTACGCCTGGGATGGGCAGACGGTTGTTATTCAAGGATATCCCTTTGTTCATTACGGCGACAGCATAACAATAGAGGACGATATTGAACTTGTTGCAGTTGCCGGAGAAAGAGATAAGCTTCTCAAGGTTACATTCCCTGATTCTCTGAACCTGAGAATTGCTGCAGATGAACTTCTTACAGTATCAGGAACAGTTGATTACAGCTGGACAGGAAGAATTGAACTTGTGGAAGGCACTGTTGTTACAGATGCAGTTCTGATTGATATATCTGAGGTAAGTCCATACACATACGACGGCACTTCTGCTGTGGAAGTTCAAGCGTTCTTTGACCTTTTCAACGCCTGGATTGGTATGGAAGTTACGGTTGAAGGTTATTACTTTGGTTCAACCACTTCATCTGGTGCCGATTATCATATCGTGAGAATTGATCTCCAGGACCCCGAGACTCGGGACAAGTGTGCAGCCTGCGAAATGACCGGTGAGATCCCGGAGGACGTTTCTAATGCCATGCTGGAAAATCGTGACGGTGTTCAGATCCGTGGAACTATTGCTGGAGAATCATTCAGCATTGTCGGTCTTGAAGGCTGCGAGCTGGTGAACAGATAGTATTGTTTTTCTGCCGGGGAGAGATCCCCGGCAAATCCTCCCTTTAGTCCGGTGGAGAACCGGATCCTATAAAACAGCGACAGTGTAACTTAACACTGTGCTTTCATTCTCATTTTCATTCTTGTTTTCAGCTTGTATTCTAAGAAGATAAATTCCTGCAGAAACTCCCGGAAAGGAACATCTGTGGTTTCCCGGTTGCATATTTGCTGTTATAACCGGTTCCACCACTCTTCCTGAAAGATCAATAACTTGAACAGATATGTAGTGTTCATCAAGGAGGATGAGATCAAATGAGATGCCTCCTGCACAGGGATTGCAGCTAATGCGAACATCAAGAATCCCCTCTTCA
>JAOZRM010000082.1:0-1159 GCA_029940175.1 Candidatus Sabulitectum sp.
ACAACATTCAAGATGCTGTGAATCTTGAATACCTCATGGTATGGGCTTACAACAGAAAACTACGCGGTATACCTTTAAAACTGAATATGCTTGAACCGTGTAATATTCCAGATAATCCCTTCTCAATAGATGCTGAGACTGTTAATAGGATCAACAACACAACAGGGGTTTTCACATGGGATGGAGCAGATAGTGTCAGTTTCTGAACTTTACTCTGGCAGAGGGTGTTCCCAGTAAATGCCGTAAGAATCAGTTTTTATTCATCAATGAACAATGCTTTTATCTCACCGAACGAATATCTCTGAAGAGCGGTTAACTCGATTTCAATATCCAGCTCACTGATCGTATATGTAGCTCCATCAGTGTAGCTCCAGAAAAAGCTGTCTCGACTGGCGGAGTAAGCCAGACCCAGGGGAGTGTTGCAGAAGAGAGGTGTATCCACTGCGGTAAGGAAGGTAAGGGAGCTGCCATCAAAGCTGTAGAAGAAGAACCGTCTGTCGTAGTAGCTGGTAAGAAGAACTCCCGTTTCAGTTCCAAGCGGGAAGGTGGTGAGACCACTGAGGTTGTCGTTGGACTGCGGGGCCGGGTATGTGGAAACATTTGTACCATCAGGGAGAAAACGCATAACATCCTTGTTAAGCCCCCGGGCTACCCAGAGGTAACCGTCACGAAAGTCCATTCCCCTGCCTTCTGTACCGGCAGGGCTGTTAATGGTGCTCCAGCCTGACCAGTTGTAGGTATACAACTTGCCCTCAAACCATTCGGTAAGAAACACAAGGGATGCATCGTCATTGAGACAGACTCCGAAATTAACCAGAGGGGTGGTGTAGGCAATCTCACTGAGATACTCGCCGTCGTCCGGGTCATAGAAACCAACCTCCGGGTCGAAGGCATTTGCACTTCCCAGAGCAAGACGATCGTTCATCTCATCGTAATCCAGACCAAGAATCATACTTGGGGTATCAGGCGCAAAGGTATTTAGAACAGTGATAGTTACATTAACGGTGGGTCTTACAGGGCTATCTATGGACATATATGAGTTTGCGAATCCTATAGACACACAAAGCAGAAAAACTGTCAATGTTCGTTCCATTGTTCCTCCGGTTAAGCTGGTTCGAATTGTTTTTTTACAATACAACAAACATTATTCACTGGTCAT
>JAOZRM010000082.1:1169-12523 GCA_029940175.1 Candidatus Sabulitectum sp.
ACTGGTCAATAAGCATCGTACAATGGCTCTCGAAGCGAAAACAGGCGATAACTCAAAGGTATGCATGCATATACTCATGAAGTAACGATAAAAGTGTATGTTGAGTTTTAGAGTAAATCAAACCGGTATAGCAGATACAGACAAAGTTCCGTCTTTTAACTGCTACTTAGCGATGTCGACACTGGCTACAGCGGAACTGAGGACGAAGGCCCTGATTATGTTGGAATCGGGGTCTGCGGGGAAGATGTAAAAACCTGCAGGGTCACGGTGAGTCAATTCAGACGTACCGTAAAACTTTTCTCCATCCCTGAAGTTAACAACGACATGCCTTCCAAAGAAAGGTATTTCATTGAAATTGCGGATGTCCTTATGAAGAGAATCTCCATTGAAATCCACCACAATAAAAACCGCTTTGAGGTTTTCCAGCCAGATCTTAACTGAATCGGCTGGTTTCTCGATCGTTGCAAGATGAAAATAGGGAAGCATAGGGGTGAAGTCAGAAGAATGGCCCTTGTAGATCTTTCCGTCGCTACCGTGCACCACAATTTTGTTCATGTGACGCCTCCTTAACAAATGATACCTGCTTACATGTTAACTGCATTATCGTGCGATGTCAAGAGAAATGTGAGAATGAACTGCCCAAGGCACTTTCTATAATGAAGAAAGAGTGTTACATTGTACTGTTCAAAATGAATCGGTTTACAGCACTGTTTTCTTTAGCTTATGCTGTATCGGAGGGGTAAACAAGATTCTCAGGGATGAATTAACCTTTAGGAGGGTACTGTGAAAACAACAAAATTATTTGCACTGGCAACTGTTCTGGCACTGTTTGCAATTGGAGGCTGCATCGGAGGCGATACTGCTGCTGATGCAGACTCAAACGAATCAGCTTCAGATGCAGTGGCAGTGGACAACGATGCTGAAACCTCAGCACCGGTGGAAACTGCTTCATCTCCAGACGAAGATTCAGAATATGATCCTGATCCAACAGACATAAACTATGACAACCTGGATGCAGGTATTCCAGATGGTTTTCCAGACGTGATCCCTGTTTACGATCTTGCGCATTCAACTGTTCTGGGCGGCACAGGACAGAACGCCGGTGGAACAATGGTATATAATCTTGTTATAGGCAGTAATGATCTGGTATCAGATGTATCAGATGATATACTCAGCAAAATAGAGAATATAAGTATGGATATTTCCGTTGAAGGATCCACCATGGTCATGGGATATATGGGGGACTGGGATTACACAATTACAGTTGATAATGGAGAAGCGGATGGTTACACAACTGTTATTACTTACAGCATAGTCGAGAAGCAATAAGTAGACTGGAGAATCCAACCGGATAATTGAAGGGGGAATCACGTTGAAATGGATTCTTGTATTAGCACTGTTTGCTATCTCTGCCTTTTCGGAAACTGTTTTTGAAGAGGATGTTGAAGTATGGGCTGAAATTGACCGGATCAATCAGACTCTTACTGAGGCTGATGAACTAAGTTCTGATGATCTGGAACTCCTGTTCCAGGAAACAGTGGAATTTGCAGTGTCGTATGAACTGGAATCTCAATTCGAAGATCTTAGATCAGACGCGTTTGAAACTGATTACTTCGATGCAATTGATTCTTATGCAGACCGTGCCGGTCCGGCGATAAATGTATTTATTATGGGAGAGTCGAACAACATAGGAGTGAATATTCCTGCATTCCTGGATGTCAGTCATGCTGATACAGAGGCCTATACATTTTTTCTTGTGAGCGTTGGTGGTTTTTATGTTGGTGGGGAGCGTTCACGTATTGGCACGGCAGAGTTTCCTGTTTGGATGGATCGCACCTCATCAAGTGCTCAAGCTTCAGTGGATTCTGTAAGATCTGAAGAGTGGCTGGGGTACTGGCAAATCATTCATCCGTCACTCGATGGTTACTTCCAGACAATTGCTGATGAGACTATCCTGCAGCTTAGTGCAGGAGTTGAATAGAGGAATGGTCAGGAAGTAATGTGATGGTATTCGGTATTATTGCAGTTTGCCTGGTGTTGGGTTTTCTTGAGGATTCCGGTTACGATATTCTTGTTCCAGGAAGCTATTTTGAGGGCGAATCCGAAGCGGAGAGAGGTGATGTCTGGCAGGGACTTTTCGCTTCAACCAATGGGTATGAACTAAGAACGGTAGAGCTGGTAGTAAAGGCCTCACATTCTCTTATTGACAGCATGGAAGGGGAGAGAACCGGTAAGCGAGTTATTGTTGCCGGTGAAGAAGGCAAACTGCTCTTTCTTCTTAGATCAGAGGTACTTTTCTCTGAAGGACAGATTCATACAGAACTTGTGAATACAGGTGACCTCCAGATTGGTATTTCCATTCCACTAAGCAATTCCAACAGGATATTTACAACAGAATCGGGGTTGTTTCTATCTGACGGTGAAATTTCACAGAGACTTTCTGACGTCTATCCGGACTCTCACGGTGAAGGTGTTGCCGTTGTATGGATAGGAGACCTTGATGGTGATGGAAGGATTGATCTGGTTCTGGATGATCAACCTCATTATGCCATCAAGTGTTTTTACAGACTTTTTCTCTCAACCGAAGCCGAATCAGGTTCACTGGTGAAAGAAGTTGCCAGCTTTATGGCGGTTGCATGCTGAAAAGGGTGGAGTAAGTGGATAGTAGCGTACTGCTCTAAAAAGAACCGATCACCATAAACAGCCCGAACAGAGTCATGGCAACGCCGGAGAGCAATTGAAGCCCGAATTCAAGGTTTTTTCCTTTTACCGGATCTTTGAACAGGGCTGTCATTCGATTTCTCATAAGAATGGTTAGCAGTGCAACGGTTGCCAGAAGAATTCCCATCCCCAGTGACATCATTACTACCGATAGAATTCCTATCTTTATTGCTTTCCCGGCAACGGCCAGTATCATTATCGCGGATGCCGCGGGACATGGTATCAGTCCTGACAGGATCAGCCCACTCAATCCTGTGTTTTTTCTTTTCGAGTGTTTCTTTAAGCGATGATCTTTGAATCCATGAATGACCATCCAGAGACCCAGGATCAGGATGATCCCATACGTTACTGGAAAAAGAAGATTTTGTGCTTTGTCAACAGAAACCAGCAGAGAGCGTGTGGTAAACAGATAGAATCCTCCCACAAGAACTATGGCACTTGCTGCATGCACAAGAGCAAGCAGAAAACCGGCAATAACGCCCCTTAGAGGTTTTGAACCCTCTCCCATAAAATATGCTGCAAGTACCGCTTTTCTGTGTCCCGGACCGATTGCGTGAAGAACTCCAAAAACAAAAGAAGCAGCCAGCAGAAGCCAGAGGCTTCGCAGGTTACCGTTATCATTAACATCTGTCATGGCATCAGAAATGGATCTCTGCAGTTTTCGCTGAGTTGCTGCGCTTTTTGTGATAATTGAACCGAGTACAGGCCAGGTAGAAGGGCCAGTAGGCACTGTGACGGAGTTCTCTGATGAAGCATCTTCAGTGGAGCCACCGGATAGAAACGGATTTGACTGTGAGAAGGATGGAACACTGCAAAGCAGCAGGATCAGGATCAGAGCCGGTCTGAGGATTCTTATCATATCAGTCGGGACTCATGTAGACAACAAGCTCTTGTGGAAAAGCAGTTCCAGAGTATGTGCTGCCCTCCCGTGAGACAGAGACATTGCCACCGTATGTAATGCTTATGTCATCGTTCTGCTCAATTTGATATGCCGCATTGGAACTGCCGGGTCCGCTTATTGATATGGGAGTACCTTCCTTGTAAAGGATGTCGCAGTAGTAGGTGCTGTCATAGATGGCAATTCTGAATTCACCTTGTGTTACTCTGATATTGAAAGGACAGAAAAAACGGTAAACCAGCGCCCCGCCCTGGAGGAATACAGAGAATTCTTCTATTTGAGATGGAGAGAGAGTCTGGCCGTTGATGTTCAGGAAAGTGAAATAGTCTGAGGACTCAAGGTTGGAAAAAGCGTTTGAAAAAACTTCCGAGGTTTCTGCATGAGAGAATTCACCGTTTCCATTGATATCAAAATCTGTGCAGATAGCAGCGGTGAACATGGGATCGAAATGCCAGGTTATCTCAACACCTTCCAATTCATCATTTCTCAATCTGATCTCCATCTCCGTGTCTATGAACATGTGAGGATGGGATAACAACACTCCCCACAAGACAAAGATGAGAGGTATCGAATATTTCAAAAATGCTCCTTCCTGGAAAAATGAGTATATCCAAATATATCACTGAATTCTTTCTGGAGTACAGAGTATATTGTATTGGAAGAGTATTATTTGAGGAGATATATATGAGTGCTACCAACTGGAGTCGTCACAGAAGGAATATGGTAAAACTCCTGAAAGACATGGGAATACAGGGTAATCTCATTCTTTCCAGTATGGGAATAGTTGAGCGTCATCTTTTTGTTCCTGAGTTTTACAGGTTTCAGCACAATTGGGATCCTTATGTAAATTATCCTCTTCCCATCGGTTATGGTCAAACAATCTCTCAACCCTATGTTGCTGCTTATATGCTTGAAAAACTGAAACTGATAGCAGGCGATAAGGTTCTTGAGATAGGGAGTGGATCCGGATATCTGGCAGCTGTACTCTATGAGATGGGTGTTGAAGTATATGCAATAGAGATCGTACCTGAATTGTATTGCATGGCGGGTAAAGTTTTATCTCACAAAATTCATCAGCGACTTGGTGACGGATACGCAGGCTGGCCGGAGTATGCACCGTTTGACGCAATTGTGGTCAGTTGTGCTCCGGAAAGCATTCCAGATACTCTTGTTTCTCAACTGAAAGACAGGGGACGAATGATCCTTCCTGTAGGTAAAGAAAACCAGCGGTTGACATTTCTCAAAAAGGAAGGTGGACAAATTATCTCCAGAGAGGACCTTCCTGTAAGGTTTGTCCCAATGGTGCACAGTAAGAGATCCTGATGTTATTCAACAATATCAATACTGTCAATGAAAGAGTTAATTACAAATACACGTTCAGTATTTGCATCCGGATCAATAGGGAAGATGAAGAACCCGATCCTTTCTCTGTGGATAGCATCGGATGTTCCAAACAGAATTTCACCATCATGAAAAGAGATGACAACGTGCTTACCAGATACTGTAGCTTTGCTGAAGTCATGAGAATCAACATGGAGGAAATCGCCCTGGAAGTTCTTTACGAAAAAGACAGCCTTGAGGTTGTCTAATGTTATCTCTTCTTTGCTTGACGGCTCGTCCGTGCTGGTAAGATGGAATTTTTCCTTTCTTGGAGAAAAATCACTGGTGTGCCCTTTTGTGATTTTGCCATTTTTTGCATGTGCAACAATCCTATTCAATTGTAACCTCCCTGTAAGATGAGCATTACCTTAATGTTAACTCAATTGGACTGTTGCGTCAATGGATTCATGTTTATGCTTCCAGTAATGAAAGGAATAATCCCATTTCTCAGGGCGTATTTCAGCCATGGATAAGGAGTATCTATGAGAAAATTGAACTGTTTCATGCTGATCTGTTTGCTTGCACCTGCAGCCATGGGAAACGTGATAGAGGATTGCACCGGAACACCGGTGGAAGCTACAGAAATTGATGCTACTCTCTCAATTCACTCAGGTACTCTTGCTATTAATGGAAGAGCTGTTTTTGACAGCCTTGCTTCAGGCAGTGATCTGAGATCAACAATGCAGCTTTCCGAAGTGAAATTTCTGATCTCAGACATCCGTACGGACAGCCCCAAGCTGTATTTCATCAACTCAAATGCTTTTGAGTATCACTGGAAATTCTTCAACGAAGCCCTGGGATGGAATCTGAGTCTGCTGGACTTTAATACAAGAACATACACGGATTTCAACAGAAGATTAATTGCGGGAAGTGTAGTTGCTCACGATAGATACGCCGGAGAATATTTCTCCAACGGGGTCTATGCAATTGAATTCTGGCCCAGTGATCCTGTCCATGCTGATGATGTTTTACTTGCTTACAACCTGGTTACGGTTGGTATGGAATTTGCCTCTGGCAGCATAGTGTACCATCCTACCGGAGAAACACAAGTTCAGATCTACCATGATGAGTATGAGTTGTTTGACCAGGGAGGTGTTCCGGTTCTGTTCACCTCTGAACTGTACAGTGGCGTGGACTACGCCGCTCTGAATACAGGCGTAGCATGTGGAGTTCTACGGATTGGTATTCCTGGCGGAGTGTTCTCTTCAAGAGATATTCTGGTCTTTGAATCAATTCCAAATGACATAAGCCATGTTGCGGGAATCATTACAACAATTCCTCAAACTCCTCTGTCGCATATCAATCTCAAGGCCATGCAGAACGGCACTCCCAACATCTACATTCCGGGCTTCTCCCAAAGCGCTGAATTTCAGTCGCTGCTGGGGAGTTACGTACGTCTGACAGCTCTTCCCGGAGGATACACCATTGAGGAAATCCCCTTCTCAGTCGCAGAAGACTGGCTTGAGTCTGTTAGACCGGATTCGGTAACATTTTTAACCAGGCTTCTTTCCGAGAGCAGGATACTGCCTATTGATGAAATCAAATTGTCCCATTCAGGTGCTTACGGAGCAAAGTCAGCGAGTCTAGGTGAACTTACATGGTGCCTCCCCTGGTTCAGTGTGCCTGACGGGTACGCCATTCCATTCTATTATTACCACAAATTCATGGAATACAATGAATTGTATCATTCAATCGACTCCCTGCTTGCAAGTGATGAATTCAGTGGCAGCTTCCAGCAGAGGGAAGATATGCTGAAAGTTCTTCGGCAAAGGATCACGGAGAGTGAGATTCCTCCATGGATGATGGATTCCCTTTCAGTAATGTGGGAACAGTTCGAACCTTCTGTATCTCTTCGATGTCGTTCCAGCACAAACAATGAGGATATGCCGGGTTTTAACGGCGCCGGGCTTTACAATTCGTTTACCCATCATCCACAGGAAGGACATATTTCTGAAACTATCAAGCAGGTGTGGGCAGGAATGTGGACTTACAGAGCTTTTGAAGAAAGAGAATTCCACAGAATAGATCATTTCTCAGCCGCAATGGGTGTACTTATTCATCCCAGTTTCAAAGATGAACTTGCAAATGGGGTGGCAGTAACTAGAAACGTTTTTAACCCGTTCATCACCGGATATTACGTGAATGTTCAATTGGGTGAAGATATGGTTACTAATCCCGAATCAGAATCGGTACCGGAAGAGTTCATTGTTACCCGGCAGAATCTTACCGGTACTGTACTGAGTGAGATCCAGTACATCGGTCTTTCAAATAGAGTGCCATCAGAAGAAAAGGTTCTATCCACTGAGCAAATTGAACAACTGGTGGATTACCTGGAAATGATACATCACCATTACACGATCGTTTACGGGATAGACACAGAAAATTCTGGTTTTGCCATGGAGATTGAATTCAAGATCACTGACCAGGGTGAACTGATTGTAAAACAGGCCAGGCCCTGGGTAAGCAACACATGAAGAGATAGACAGTGAAACAGAAAAAGATCTTGATCATTCCATAAGAGGTATTATTCTGACTGGTACGGGAGTTGTGCCGGCTGTTTCCGGAAGCGGTGCTTCAGGATAAACTTTCATTGAGGACAGTTTCTCATTTTGATCAGAATCTGCCTGTTTCTCTATCACCTTCCATTTTTCAAGTAATTCAGATGATGCACTGCACCAGATCAGTGCTGATCTTTTTCTTTCAGCGTAGAGGCTTAATGTTATTTTTCTTAGATCATTGATCAAAGTTTCCTCAGAGCTGGAAACTTGATCAAGAAGCATCTCAGTATCATGAAGCTGCTCCTCGCTCAGCTTCCTGTAATGAGTCAGTTGTGCCATCATGTTCTCAACTCCGCAGCATGCACCAAAACGCAGCTTCATCAGAAGTTCAACTCTGAACCTGTTGAGGCTTGCGGGTTCTTCTATCCATCTGTGAAGCTCCAGCCAGCCATTCTGGTTCAGCCTGTAGATCAAACGTTTCTTCTTCTTTACATAGGAATCTGTTTTGTCTACAAGTCCATCCTGATACAGTTTCTTCAACATGGGGTAGATGTTACCGTAAGATTCTCTCCAGTAATACATCTCCGGATTATCGAGAGCCTTGCGAATGTCATAACCGGACTGGGGACCGCCACTGAGAATAGCAAGTATCCCGTATATGGATTGTGTGTACTTCAGGTCTCCCAATTATGACTCCTTCCTGCTTGTTTGAACTCTTTGAAGTGTTGAAAGCTAATATACTCCGAGTGCTTATGAAAACCTATCTTGACAATGTATCTTATAGTACTATACTTGTGCAGGTTTGAAAAAGGAAAGAAGGGAATTGAATTATGACAGATAATGCATCAGTTGCCATCGACATTCTGTCAGGAATATTCTCTTCATCTTTTCAATCACAGTTTAGCAGAGGATCCAGGAAACCGGACGCAGTGGCATTTATCAGGGTGTTGTTGGTGTTTGGCTATATCGGACAGTCCGGGAAGCCATCATTGCGTTAGCGGATTCCGGATCCTCTTTTACCTCATGTAACAAAACTGCTCCCGGGTTTGTCCTGGATACATAGGCTGCTGAAGATTCTATTTCTAAGGAGGTTTTGAAATGAACAGCGACGTGGTTATTGATATTGATCTTTTCACCACGGTTGTGAATAAACTTCCATTAATTGTGAGAACACTTATTTATCTTGCTGCGGGGGCCGCTGCCATAGCAGACAAAGACGCAATGAGGCAATTTTCTGAATCCGGACGATTCTTCTCATCACAGAGCACTGCGAATGAAAGCCTTTTTCCATATCCCGAGGAACTGGTTTCCTGATCCACCCCTTTCAAAGTGCTCTGTGAAATCGTATCTTTCCCTTGTCTACAGGTTCCTTTCAGAAAAAGAGGGAGAGTATTATGCCGAAACTTTTCATTACAGATATTGAATCCGACGCTGAAATCAAGGTTTGCGTGGCCGATATCAGAGGCGAGGCACACCTTGCGGTATATGAAACTACCAGCGAGTGGGAGGCTACAGAACCGCAGATATGGGCGTACACTGATGTGAGAAGCGATGCAGACAAAGTTATTTACTTTACGGACAGCGCCTGGAACGCAGATCTGGTAATTTTCAAGACAGATATACAGTCTGATGCCGGTTGGCTTGATTCAGCCAGGGAGGGTGTTCTCTAATGCCCTGCCGCGAGAAAAGAGTGAGATCAGTTTTAGTTTTTGCAGCAACATTCGTTTTGATTACAGTCGGATGTCTTGATTTCGGAAACAACATTGTGACCGAGGAACCAACAGAAGAACAGCTGGCATTTTGTCAATCGGCAATGCACCTGAGTGATCAGCTTGCATATGTGCCGATTGGCCTCAGGATAGATGCCACGGGAATTGATGCTGTAGCATGGTTCTGCTTTTACACTGAAGAAGTGGCTATTGATAAAATCTTTGACTCTGAATTTGTATCTACTGATTCTCTCAGCGGCCCTGTTTCGTTCTATTCAAACGAAAGCATGCCTAAGTGGTGGGATGTGGATGAAAAGGTGTTTGAAGGTGGAAGTATATCTCTGGGGGGAGGCAGACAGATGACTGTTGGTATCCACAGGGAAGAGGGCATAAATACCGTTTACATTTTCTGGTGTGAGAGCTGATACTATTTATCAGATTCTTCCCAGTGTTCCGGCCAGGGAAGGGATGCTTCAGAGCAGTGGTTATCCAGCAGACCTCTTCGAAGTTTTGTGAAGGTTTCTGAGAAATCCGTTGGACGCAGTTTCAATCGGGAGATTATTTCGTTTGCTTTCAGGTATGCTTCAAGGCTTAGTTCCTTTTTTCCGGAAAGATATTGAATATATCCTGAACCGGAAAGAGCCAATGCAATGTTTTCCTCATCCCCGATTTTCGTAAAGATAGAAAGAGCTCTGTCGTAGAGAAGCCCTGATTCTTCCATTCTTTCCTGAGCAATACATAGAAGAGCATGGTTGCTCATTATCCATGCAGAGGTTCTTTGGTCACCTATCTCCTCTATGATAGTCATGGCTTCTGAGTATGCTGCTTCTCCATGGTCGAAGAGACCTTCGTCGCGGAAGGAATTTCCCAGGTTGCACAGAAATACACCTTCAGGCATCCTGTCACCCAGTCTGTGGAATATTTCAATAGCCTTTTTGAAGTGATCTTCTCCTGTGGTTACTTCTTTCCTGTCGTTGTAAAGGCTTCCCAGGTTCCCAAGGGTAACTGCTTCGTTTCTCACATCTCCAATTTGTCTGAAGATCTTAAGAATTTCCTCAAGAAGAATAATCGCCTGGTCGAGTTCACCAGTATTCCTGTAAAGTATTCCGAGATTCCCCAGAGCCCTTGCTTTGCCCTTCAGATTCTTCTGGTTCGAGAACAGGTCTTTTGCCCTTTCAAAATACTCTTTAGCCTGGGCGAATTCCCGGTGCATTCCGGAAATAACTCCAATACTGCACAGAACATCACTTTCAATTTCTTCATATCCCAGTTCTCTACATATGTCAAGAGATCTCTGCAGATGATCCAGAGCTGAATCCATATCTCTGATCGCTGTGAAATATGAGCCCATGGCCATCTCTGTTCTTGCCAGCCATTCATCCAAGTTATTGCTTGAGGCAATAAGATGCATTCTGTTAAGAAGTTTATCCAGTTCGTTCCATTTGTGTGTAAATAGAAGGGCTTTGCTGCTTCTGTGAAGCACAGCGAGAAGCTTCAACAATTCCTTAGTATCTTCCCCACTGCGAGACAGCCATCCGTCAATCTTTTTCCCCCACTGTAGAACTGCATCATACTGGTAGTTCTGTGAAGCGAATTGCTGTGCAGTTATTCCGCAGTCTACTGCAGAAAAGATTATTCCCGCACGTTCCCAGTGTGCAGCAAGTTTTGCTGATACTCTTTCGGTGTCCTGGCCGAATATCTCTTCCATGGATTCAGCAACTGTTTTGTGAAGCACCCGCAGATTGTGCGAAAGAATGCTGTTGTAGGCAGTTTGCTGAATAAATGAGTGATGAAAAACAAAACCTACACCTTGATCCGATACTATTTTTTCAAGGAACTGCCGCTCTACAAGCTGGATGAATACTTCCTCTCCACAGGGCTTGATACCAAGCTTAAGTTCAACACTCCTGTATATCTCATATCTGAATTCCATACCGAATACTGAGCAGTTCAACAATGCTTTTCTCAAAAGATCCGGCAGCCGATCAAGCCTTGATTGAAGAAGTCCGGTAAGACTTCCCGGAGTAGAAAGCTCCACAGAGCCGTGGGTTAGAATCCAGCTTCCGTTTACCATTGAAAGCCCGCCGGACTCTACCAGGTGAAGAATAAGTTCCTGGAGGAAAAAAGGATTTCCACTGGAGTGTCTGT
>JAOZRM010000260.1 GCA_029940175.1 Candidatus Sabulitectum sp.
TGAAACTTGGATGCTTGATCTCTATGAAGTGGGCATGGACTCCACCTTCATAACCACCTGGAACATCAGGAATAACAGTTCTCCTGCCAAAGACATCTCCGTTCTCTTCGTCCCCCAGTCTTTTGGAAGAGCGGGGGGAACTGACATGTGGAATGATTCACTAACTGCTCTTTACTACGGTTCCTACTTCTACCGCATCCCCACCCCTCAGGAATTCAGGATGACCTGCAACAGCGGACTGATCAGAGGAGCAAAGGCAATCCTTCCTTACTGTTTAACAACCTACAATAGTAATGCCGGTGATTTGACTGATGCCGGTCTTCTTGATGAAAACAACATCCCATTTGATGCACCATATGAGGAATGGGTGTACATGGACAGACCCACAGACTCTCTCTCCTACATCTCTCCTGACTCCATTGCACCTTTCATTGATGGCTATGACCCACTCTATGACCTTCCTTCCAGACCAGATACTGTGTTGGGCAGCCAGCAAACCACAGAGGATTTCTTGTTGTGGAAATTCGCTGCCTACGGAAGACTGTTCAACAGTGTAAAGAAAACATTCGCTGAGATTGCATGGGTTGCTCCTGAGCTTGCACTGCTCTACTGGTGGGAATACAACCAGAACAATGCAGACATTGACTATGACGGTACCGAACCGTCAATGTTCAGAGAACCGCAGATCAAGGTGTTTACAGATGAGAATGAAGATAACTGTTATCTCTACTATCTCAACACCTTCTGCCGGGCAGACGATAATCCTTTCGAGATTGTTCTAGAATCCAGTGATTTCCCCCCTGGCACACCTTTCAGTGAATATGCTCTTGATCACAGCAGAAGGTTCATAATTGAAGGAGAGCTTTCAGGACAAGACACCTACATCTATACAGATACCCTTGATGCAGGTGAAGCAAGGCTGCTTCAGATGTTCGGTGACAGAACGGATATTCTCGGAGACATAAGAATCACAGATCCCGATCTGTCTGTGATACTTCCTGCGAAGGGTGATACACTTCAGGATTACAGGAGTGTACAGGGAGTTACTGTGAACATTCTGGCAAGGTTCTACAACATGGGAATCGGGCCAATGAACAGTGTTGAAGTTTATCTTCGTGATGACACTTACGGAGTAATGCTTGATACAGCTGAAGTAACCTTAAGCGGGTTATCTACCGATTCCTGCTACAAGGTTAACAGAGAGGATGTGATCTTTGAATGGAGAACAGATACTGTCAGTACCGGTGTTCACCGTTTGAGGGTTTTCACTGAAATAATCCTGACTGAACCGGACCACGACGACAACACAGCAAGACTTGTTTATGTGATAGACCCTCCTGACTACGCAACAGAAATTCTTGATAACCCATGGGACATGACTGAATCCACAAGCATCAACCCTCCTCTCTGGCACACAAATGATATTGCATCAATGACAGGCTGGAACATCAGTTTGTTCACTGACTCCATCAGCGGGATGTTTGAGGGCGGTATTGATGATCCTACTGAACTGAACAGGATGTTCCTGAACACGGGCAGTGATTCATCAGAGTGGATTGATGCCGATGACTTTGTTAATTTCAGCGTAATTGGCAAGGCATCAGGAAACACGGCCATAGAGCTGTACTGGATTGACAGTCTAGATGATACAAGCCATATTGACCCTGGAATAAGCCTTACTTCATCCTGGCAGGAGATTGGTCCTGTAGATTTATCAGCCATTACCGGCTCAAGCTGGGGTGGGGATTTACAGAAGCTCTGGCTTGAGTTTGGTGAAGGCAGTCTGCAACCGATTGATGTGAGGATTGGCTTGATCAAGCTTACAGAGTAGTGGAGAAAAGGTAGCATTATGAAATCGATACTGATACTGACAGCAATTCTCCTGCTTCTACTCACCACCAATGTTCTAGCCATGAATCCACCGGCGATTGAGTGGGAAACTCTATACGGTTCAGTTTTCCTTGACATACTGGAAACTGATAGCGGTGATTATATGGTTGCTGGTAGAAGATGGCTCGACTACGCTAGAACGTTATTTCTTTTTTCACCTTCCGGTGAGACAATATGGGAGTCATCCGTTTATCCATATAACCATGTGAGTTTTGCGGTGATACAACTGGAATCAGGTGATTTTGTCGCTACAGGCTACGGTACTACTGATTCATCCAGTTCACAGTACTCGATTTCTATTTACAAGATTTCCTCAGAAGGACAAGCTCTCTGGTCAAAGGTATATGCGCTTGAAGATAACTCAAAGAGTTATGGCTACTCTATTGTTGCACTTCCTGATGGCGGTTTCGCCATCTGCGGAGAGATTGATCCTGCAGAAGGAATGAATCAAGCCTGGATTCTCCGTACCGATGCCCTGGGTGACACTCTCTGGACAGAAGAGTGGGGATGGCAGAACAACGACAAAGCAATGACAGTACTCTACATTGATAACGGCCTTACTGTTCTCATGCATGGGAGCACTGAAACTACTGAGGGCAGTCCTCATCTTGTGAGATACGACATGGATGGAAATTTCCTTTGGGAAACGACTTTGGAAGTTCCATCTCCCAGTTCAACTGCCTTTGCCCAGGAAATGTGCAGAGCCTCTGATGGAGGTTTGCTTCTTCTGGACAATTACCACCCCGAAATTGCTCATTTTGATATTCTTGGTAATTATGACTGGTACTTCCAGCCTCCAGGTTGGGGTGAAAATTACGGCTGGTCTGTGAGCACTACAATGGATGGTGGTATTCTTTATAGTGGAGAGAACTCAGCTATAGGGCTGGATGGTTCAAAGGATGAAAGAAGTGGGATGATCTCCCGCCATGATTATCAGGGCAATGAGCTCTGGCGTGACTATGTATACAACTCCGGGTGCCGTATTCTCTACTCGTCATGTCAACTTTCTCAAGGCGGCTACATTGCAGCAGGAAAGGCATTCTCCAGTACAGACGGATACCAGGGATACCTTATCAAGTATGCCCCTGAACTCGGGATAGAATCCGGTGATGTTTCTGCTGTTGAGATCACATCTGTGTCTCCCAATCCGTTTTCTGCTGATACCGAAATCCAGTTCTCTCTCGTTGAAGCAGGAGAAGCCAGCTTAACTGTGTTTGACCTTAATGGAAGAGTTGTTGATGTTTTAGGTGATGGACTTTTTTCTGAAGGAGAGCACACTCTTCAGTGGACACCAGATGGGATTTCTTCAGGATGTTACCTGATCAGATTAACCACTACAGACCATAGTGTAACCACGAATATGGTCTTTATTAAATAGGTGTAGAGCCTGTACTACCTCTTGGCACGCCCGAAGGGACTCGAACCCCAAACCTTCTGGTCCGT
>JAOZRM010000004.1 GCA_029940175.1 Candidatus Sabulitectum sp.
CGGCACCCGTACGGCTCTGGCACAATCTCTGGGAAATCCATGGTTGAGAAACGATCACTACTTCAGAGATCTGGCCGAAACTGCGCTTAACGATCCCGAGGAATCTGTTAGAGCAGGTCTCCTCCTGAGTATTGACATGTGGGGACTTTCAGGTGATCCAGGTGATCTTGTTAAAAGGTTGATTGAGGATTCATCTCCTCGGGTTTTGCGGGTGGCACTTTTTTACCTTGGCAGGAAATTTCCTGCTCTTGACACCCGGGAAATGGAAATTGTTAACTCTGCTCTGGACAGAGGAAACACCAACGAGCTTATGGCTCTTGTTAACGGTTTAATGAACCGGCAGCTTGGAGAATTTGAGGAGGAATCCTGTGACCTGCTGTGGCTTCTAATGCTCCGTCTGCCTGACGGAGGGCGAGGTCTGGTAGCCTTTAACATTGGAGCCCGTATCAGATTTTTTGGAAATACGATAAGAGACACTCTGTTTTCCGATATATCGGAGAACGATATAAGAACTGTAGCCCAGTGCATGCTGATGAATTACAAAGATCTGACCGAAGGAGAAAAAACTACTCTCTGGCAACTTGTTTCTGAAAACATGCCCCAGAGTATTGAGATGGCCCGGATGGTTCTTCCTTACATCAGAATTCTTGAAGAGCTGGAGCAGATCGAGCTTATTCGCATTGTTCTTGCTTCAGAAAGGTACGGAGCCCGTGAAGCTCTCTCTCAGCTTCTTGCCCGGGGCAGGAACGATGTGGCAGAAATTTCGGTTAATGTTATCAGACTGCTTGTACAGAACGGATCAGTTGAAGAGAGATCACGACTGTCCTGGTTTATTCTCTGGAACTGGGAATCTGTTTCATGTTGCGCTGAGGAATTACTTATTCAGTTGTCTGTTGATGTGGATCCTTCTGTTAGGAAAACAGTTGCCTCGGGTATTCTACGCCTGGGAAAGATGACTGAGTGGGATATTTCTCTTCTCAAGCAGCTTGCCTCTGATGATGAAAGATCTGTCAGGGCCACTGCCGGTGAAGCTCTGGCAGAGTTTTCAAGACCTGAAGAGATTCATGAAATGGTTCAATCTCTTGTGAAAGATGAAGATCCTACGGTTAGATCTTCTGTTCTTCGCGGTATCAGTGATTCACCGTTCTTACAGAGAAATGACAAGGCGGAATTCTATTTGAAGGCTCTTGATGATACTGACGCCTCTGTCAGGCTTCAAACCATTGAAGCTGTTGAGAAACTAACCAAACTTGGAAGCATTCCAGGGCTTGTTGAAAAAGTAACAGAACTTCTGAGCGACAGATCAGAGAACGTTAGAAATGCCGTTGCCAGTCTGGTTACAAGCCATCCATCCAGGGAACTCAGAGAAAAACTGCCTGATCTGTATCTTGGAAGGCTTACAGGCGGGGACTCTCTCGCAGAAGAATTGAGCACTGCCAGAAAAATACAGATGGGGCTATTGCCGGCAGAAGCACCTGAGTATGAGAATTATTCTATTGCAGTTTACTACAATCCAGCCAAGGAGGTTGGAGGGGATTACTATGATTTTTTCAATCTTCCTGACGGGAATCTTGGTCTTGCCGTTGCTGATGTCGCCGGCAAGGGTATTCCAGCCGCTTTGACAATGGCGGGTATGAAGGGTACTCTTGGTGCCAGCGTTAGAAGTCTTTTTGATATCAGTCATATCATGACAAGAGTGAACTCTGAGTTAACCGTTGAAGGTGAGGTAACAGGTCTTGTCGGTCTTTTCTACAGTGTTCTTAACACTCTGGACGGTTTCCTTACCTATTGTAATGCCGGGCACAATCCGCCGTTTCTTGTTTCAAGGACTGGCGATGTACAGTTCCTTGAAGAGGGCGGGATGCTCATGGGGGTGCTCAAGAACGCAGTTTACAGCTTTGGAACTGTGCAGATGCATCCCGGAGATGTCCTTGTTCTTTACACCGATGGTATTACGGAAACCATGAGCAATAATGATGTTGAGTTTGATGTTTCCGGGCTGACGGAAGCTGTTCTGGAATACAGAGATCTTAATGCAGAGCAAATAGTCATTCGTGTTCTGAAGGCAATGAATGCTCATGGACAGGGATTAGCTCAAGCTGATGATAGAACACTTGTGGTTGTGAAACACCGCTGACTTCTCGAGGAGGGGGATTGTGAAAACGCCTGTATTCATCCTGTCGGATTTTGGTTCTTCCGATACTTATGTGGCACAGATGAAGGCCGCAATTCTTTCTTTTTCCGGATACGATACCCCTGTGATCGATCTTACTCATGAGGTTGAGGCTGGAAATGTTCTTCAAGGAGCTTATCATCTAAGGACATCGCTTCCCTATCTTCCGGAAGGCTCAGTCACACTTGCAGTTGTTGATCCCGGTGTTGGTAGTGAACGATTTGGTCTTGCTGCATTCTGGCAGGGAAGATTTATTATTGCCCCTGATAACGGCCTGATCACCATGCTTCCTGAACCGCTGAAAACATGGAAGCTTCCACCTCCGGAATCCAGTGCTGCCCCCACTTTTCACGGCAGGGATGTGTTTGCTGTATGTGCTGCGAGACTGGCTGTTGATCCAGGTTGGACGTCTTATCTTGAACCTCTGGAGAGCCCGGTTCTAATTGAGGAACCGAAATTTCTTATTGAAGGTAACACCTTGTCTTGTACCGTCCTGCATGTTGATCATTTCGGCAATTGCATATTAAGCATCAAAACGTCTGATCTTCTGGAATTTACTCCTGCTGCTCTTGTTACCCTTGAAGGAGATGTTCCTCTTGCTCCAGTCAGCGCTTATCATCAGGCTCCAGCAGATGATTCCATTCTATTTCTAAAGGGAAGTCAGGGATCTTACGAACTGGCTCTCAACGGTGAATCTGCTGCTGAGATTCTAAATATTCAGCCTGGCCATCGCCTGACACTTACCGGGCAAAGGAGTAATTCTTAATGAAGCACGTTGGATTTTTACTGCACTTCTATCAACCTCCATCACAGGATCCTGAAATTGTGAAAAAGATCGATCGAGAATGCTACAGACCGCTTTTTCAACTACTATTGGAGACTGGTGTGGAAGTAACTGTAAACATGAATTATTCTCTTACAGAGCAACTGGCCCAGTATGCTCCTGAAACGCTGGAGATCGTATCACAGTTGTCCAATTGCACTTTCACTTCCAGCGGTGCCTACCACCCGATCCTGCCACTTATACCTGAGAGTGAAGTTGTACGACAACTGAAACTGAATGACAGTGGTAACGGTGAACTGATCGGCAAAGCCTATGCTCCTATAGGAGTTTTTCCGCCCGAAATGGCTCTGAATACAGACCTGGTGCGTCTTCTGGGTGTTGAGGGGTTCAAATGGACAATAACAGACGATGTACCCTGGGTTTATTCCCAGCAGGAAGTTCCTTCAAATTGGATTCCAGCAGTGGAGGGAGTTGGAGTTTTCCTTAGAAGCAATTTCTGGTCCAATCTGATTTCTTTCCACGGGGGCAGCGGCTCCGAGATGGTTGACCGGATGGTTGAAGATCTGCATTCCTGGGCCGGAGAGGAGTCTTCCTATGTGATCCTGGCCATGGATGGTGAAACATTCGGCCACCACAGGGACGGTGCCATTGATTCTTTTCTCAGACCTTTCTTTGAGAGGATTGTTCTGAAGGATAAAATAAGAATTTCCTCTCTGAACAGGATCTTGAATGAATTTCCACTCAGAGAGTGCAGTGTACCCTCCGGCAGCTGGTCAACAACAGCCGGAGACCTGGATGCAGGTGAGGCTTTTCCACTCTGGAACAACTCCAGTAACAGAGATCATGAAACCTATTGGGAGCTTCTGAACTTCGTTATGACTGAATGCAGAAAAACTCACCCTGAAGGGGTTGCAGATTCAGTGGATAAGATGTTATACTCGTGCCCTGTGTGGTGGGCCTCACCGGGCCGTGAATCTTATTCACAGGTTCGAAGGGGTATATTGTTAATAATTGAGGCCGCCCTTAACGGGCTTAGTGAAAGGGCACTCCTTGACAGAGTCATGGAGTTGGCCGGGCAGATACCGGCCATGGCGCGAAAGGATAAATAATGGCTAAGAAAGAAAGAACATTTGCAGCAAAACTTGCTCATGAGAGTCGTACCTCCCACAAGGAATTGTGTCAGGTGTGCGGCAAGGAGAAAGTTCCTGTGGTATATATTGCAGCGCGCACAGGGTTGAAAGAAACCTGGCGTCCTCAGCGTAGAAGAGTTAAAGTCTGTGATTGCAACAGGAAAGAGATCTACGGTTAAGCCTTCTCACCGATACATTCAGGGGGTTCTGTTTCTTACTGCCGGTTACGGCACAAGGGCGGAACCTCTTTCTTTTTGCCGCCCCAAGGCTCTCCTGCCATGGAAGAATACAACTCTTCTTGGCAACCTGATGAATCAATTCGGTGTTATTGATCCGGAGAAAATGGTCATTAATGCTTCCAGGTGTCCTGAACTTGTTCTGCATGAGGGTCGAGGTCACAACGACCGGACGAAGCTGCTTTTTGAAGAAAGACCACTCGGACTACCGGGAACACTTGCCAGAAACTGTAAACTGTTTGAAGGTCACTGGATTATCTCAAATACCGACATGGTCATTGATATACCGGTGGAGAAAATGGTTGAGTATCATCAGAGATCCGGCTCCAAGTGGACAGTTCTCACAGGTAATTTCCCTGATTACGGTAAATACAGTGGACTTCCGGTAAAAGGAGTCTCCAGGCATTACCTCGGGGTGAGTATTGTATCTCCCGAAATTGCAGCTCTTTGCGCAGCACAGCAGTTAGGAACAGGTTTTTTTACAAAGCTCAGGAGTTTTGCTACCTCTCAGGGAATTCAGATAAATGAATTCTTCACTGATGTTCCATGGTTTGATATGGGTGAGGTGAATCTTTTCAGGAAACATCTTCTTGGTCAGGGCAGTTATATTCACCCGTCTGCTCAGATTCAGGATTCTGCGATTCTGGAGGGCTTTTACTGGATTGGCAGTTCGTGTATAATCAATCGTGATGTGCTTCTTCGCGATTCTGTTATGCTTGAGGGGTCGCAGATGATGCAGGGGGCATCGCTGGTTGATTCTGTGTTACCGTGGTTTTCCAAAAGGAGCTGAAGATTGACTGAACGAATGGAAAGTGTTGTGCGTTGGATAAATGAGAAATTCGGCACAGTCGACACGATTGTTCCAATTCCGGGAGATGCTTCATCACGGGATTTCTACCGGATGGAGCACGATGGCAATTCTTTTGTTGTCATGGACAGTTCACATACTCCTGTATGGCCCTGGCTGGATATATATGCTCTCCTGGAGGGAATGGATTTCCCCATGCCCAAAGTAATTCTCAGCGATGAACATTCAGGCTATGTGATTCAGGAAGATCTGGGGAATACCCGTCTGTGCGATGTTGAGGAAGATGAGGTCTACCCCAAGTATCTAACAGAATCGCTTAGTCTTTTAAGGCGTCTGCAGCGCGAGATCACTCCTGAAATAGCAGACAGCAGCGTCTCAGGCAGGAGATATTTCACTCCAAGTTTTTTCATGGCGGAACTTGAGCATACCCTGGAGCATTTGTTTTTCAGGTTGCTTCGGGTTCCTGTAGAGGATCTTCTCGAGCTTCAAGCACATTTCAGAGAACTTTCCGGGAAGGCCATGGGGTCCGGAATGACTGTGTTTACCCACAGAGATTTTCATTCGGCTAATTTAATGGTTCACAATAAAAAAGTATACATCATTGACTGGCAGGATTCACGCCAGGGTCCGCCCTGCTATGATCTTGCCAGCCTTTTAAGAGACAGCTACAGAGATTGCGGTGAGGGCTGGAAAGGACTTGCTTCGTCATACATTCTCGGAGTGGGCGGAGCGAACATGTTTGAGTTTGTCTTCAGTGCTCTGCAGAGAAACATGAAAGCTCTGGGAACCTTTGCATATCAATACAGAGCCCTGGGAAAAACTAACTACCTGAAGTACATCCCCAGGACTCTGCTTTACCTTCAAGGCTACTCAAAAGTTTGCCCTGCAGTTAAGCCCACAGTGGATTGTGTTGTTAATCTTATCGAGTCATACACAGGTGAAATTGATCTGAGAAACTTCCGAGATCCGGATTCACCGATCATAATTAACAAGTAAAGATCGAAAGAGGAGAAATGGAGAGAATTCTTACGGGGGACAGGCCCACAGGCCCGCTTCATCTAGGGCATTTCGCAGGTTCACTCAGGAACAGGGTGAAACTGCAGAATCAGTACGAAACATTCATTATTATCGCAGACATACAGGCTCTTACCACGCACTGGGAAACTCCCGAACTTATCAGTACCAATGTTCGTGAAGTAGCACTTGATAACATCGCTTCCGGTCTTGATCCTGAGAATACAAGCATTTTTGTACAGAGCATGGTTCCCCAGATAGCTGAGCTCACTGTTCTGTTCGGTTTGTACACCTCGGTAAGCCGTCTGAAGCACAATCCCACTATCAAGACAGAAGCCAGGCAGTATGGCTTCACGGATATGACTTACGGGTTTCTTGGTTACCCGGTGAGCCAGGCGGCAGACATTCTTTTCTGCAGAGCAAATCTTGTTCCGGTTGGAGAGGACCAGTTGCCCCACGTGGAAGTGACCAGATTTGTTGCACGAAGGTTCAACGAGCTTTACGGGGATGTGTTTCCTGAGCCGAAGGCCATGGTCAGCGATATTTCACGGTTGATCGGACTGGACGGAAACACCAAGATGAGCAAATCTCTCGGCAACGCTATTTACCTTAAGGATGAGCCCAAGGTAATAAAGAAGAAGGTGATGAGTGCAGTTACAGATCCTGCCAGGATACACAAAACAGATCCCGGACATCCTGACATCTGTACTATATTCGCATACCATAAGGCTTTTAATGCTTTCGAGGTCCCTGAGATTGAAGAGTCTTGTAAAAAGGGAACTATCGGATGTGTATCCTGTAAAAAGAATCTGATCAACAAATTGGAGGAAACACTGGCTCCTATCCGCGAGAGAAGAGCACAGTTTGATAAGCCCGGTGTCATAGAAGACATTCTGATCAGCGGCACCGAAAGAGCTGTGAAAGCCGGAGGAGAAACCATGGCTTCAGTCAGAGAGGCCATGCACACCGATTACTGGAAAGAGAGATAGCGAAAATATGCTTTCCCTTTACAACACAAAAACCAGACAGAAGCAGGAATTTACTCCACTCGATCCTCCGTTTGTTGGTATGTATGTCTGTGGTCCTACAGTTTACGGTCACAGCCATCTTGGGCATGGAAAAAGTTACGTAAGCTTTGATGTGCTCCTGCGATATCTCAGATACCTTGATTACAAAGTAAGATATGTTCAGAACATAACCGATGTGGGGCATCTCACCGATAATGCCGATTCCGGTGTGGATAAGTTGCAGAAGCAGGCTAAACTCGAGAAACTTGAACCAATGGAAATAGCGGAAAAATATACTGCAAGTTATTTCCATGACATGGATATTCTCGGCAACCTGAGGCCGGACATATCTCCACGAGCCAGTGGTCACATTCCTGAGCAGATTGAGCTAGTAAAAACTCTGATTGAAAAAGGCTACGCCTATCAGGCAGGCGGTAACGTTTATTTCGATGTTTCCTCTTTTCCGGATTACGGCAAACTCAGCGGCAGAATCGGTGATGACCAGAGAAGCGGCACCCGTGTCTGCATAGCGGATGATAAGCGCGACCCCAGAGACTTTGCCCTGTGGCTGGAAGCAGGTCAGGATCACATTCTCGGGTGGAAAAGCCCCTGGGGCCGGGGATATCCCGGCTGGCACCTTGAATGTTCTGCAATGGCCATGCGGTATCTTGGTGAAACAATTGATATTCATGGTGGAGGTCTTGATAACTCATTCCCACACCATGAATGTGAAATAGCCCAGTCAACGGCAGCTACAGGTAAGGAATTCGTCAGATTCTGGATGCACAACAACATGGTAACTGTAGACGGTAGAAAAATGGGAAAGAGTCTTGGCAATTTCACGCTGCTTAGAGACCTTTTTCAGCGGTGGGATCCAATGGTTGTAAGGCTCTACATTCTCAGGAGTCATTACCGAAGTCCACTGGACTTTTCCGATGAGGGGCTTGCGGGGGCCAGGAGCGGCCTTGAAAGGCTCATGTCCCTGAGGTCCAGGCTGGGTGACCATGAAGCCGGGGCGTCCTCACAGGCAGCTACAGAGCTTGTAGAGAAGACAGAGCAGGAATTCAAGAAATTCATGGACGATGATCTGAACACCCCGGGAGCGCTTGCAGCCATCTTTGACTTTGTCCGTGCTTGTAATACTCTTCTAGAGGCAAAAATCAAGGATGCGGATAAACATCTCATGGCAGCTCTCATGGACAGTCTGGTTACTGATGTTCTCGGTATAGAGCTTGCATCAGGCGGAAGCAGCGGCTCATCGGAAGACTTGTGCAGGATACTTGGAGAGCTCAGAGGTTATCTCAGGAAGAACAAACTTTTCGCTGAGGCAGACAAGTTGCGGGATGATCTTTCGGAAGCAGGATTTTCTGTCCGTGATTTTCCCGGTGGTGTCAGTGAGGTAACACCGGATATCTAATTTGGAATAACCTCCTTTCAAAGACTGTATCACAGTAAAGAAAGGAGGTTCCCGATGCTACGTACACGCACAAATGGAATGGGAATGGAGATCGGTCTTCTTGTGGGTCTCCTGTTTGTTAACATTCTTTTTCAGTTTATCCCCGGTACAGAACTTGGAAGACTTTCCACGAGAACCATGGATGATGTTATGGAGGCTGTGGATGCCTATCTTCCCTACGATTCTTCTGTGGAAGATAAGCAGGATGAAGTGATCGAGGAGAACATTGCCATTGAAGAGCAGCTTCAGGAGGTTATTGAGCAGGTGACTCCGGATGTGACTATTTCGCTCAGTACGGATACAGTGGGATTGAGTACAGTGGAGACCATTGAAAATTTTTCAGGTGGTGGCACTGGAAACAACGAAATTGGTCCTCCGGGCTTTATGCCTGCGGAAGTTTTCCCCAACTGTACTTTCATGCCCCCACCGGACTATCCGGAGATAGCCCGACTTGCGGGAGTGGAGGGTGTAGTAACTCTCTGGGTCTACATCGACAGCGATGGCATGGTTCAGGACATACAACTGATGAATCCAAGTGGTGCTTCAGCTCTGGATAATGCAGCCCTGGCAGCTGCTATAAATACCCGCTGGACCAGCGCACGGAACAATGGATTGGCAGTGGGAGTCTGGACCACTTTGACCTACAACTTTTCCCTTTCCGACTGACTTTACTGGCCCTCCTTCCCGGAGGGCCATATCCTTCACACACATCATTTAGCATTATATTTTCCACGGTCATAATGCAGAAATACATGATTTTTTCGATATTGCTTTATCTGGAAGGGAGTACAGATGGATTCCAGCGAGGAAATGAAACCCACCTTAGACCGTCTTCAGGAGATGATCGCCAAGGGATCATTGTTTGAACTCTATGACCAGATGCTTGGTGAAGTGGATGTAGCTAAAGTCCTGGACAAGACTACCGCTGCTGTAAAACACATCTTCGAGTCGGAGCGGGCCACGATATTCCGAGTTATCCAGGAAACCCAGGAATTGGAATCAATTGCCTACCTCGGTAATGTTGCCCGAATCATCAGAGTACCAATAAACAATGACTCGCTTGCCGGGTACAGCGCTTTGAGTAAATCAACTTTTGTGCTGCCTGATGCGTATGGAGACCTCTCGGTCATCAATGACTCTCTTCATTTTGACCGATCATGGGATGAAATGAACAATTTCAGAACCAGAGACGTAATGTGTTCACCTGTTTTGTTCAAGGGCAAGTTACTGGGTGTTGTGCAGGTGATCAACAGTAAGAATAATCCGTTCTGTGAGACTGACCTGCCTGTTCTGGACAGTGTATGCAGGTTTGTGGCTTATTCTCTTCACCACACTCGACTGTATGATGAACTTGCAACGCTGAAGTGCCTTGAAAAGGAAAAAGCGGAATTTATGCGTATCATCGTAGAGGAACTCCGTGCACCGGTTGCCACTTCAAAAACTCTTGTTCGTGAACTGCAGTTCACAAACATAGAGAATGCAGCTCTGCTTGCGGTACTCAGCAGAGTGGAGAGCCGTATGGATCAGCTACTGGACCTGGCCGAGGACATCCTTCAGTTATCACAGGTAAAGGGCGGAAGACCGCTGAGCGAAATAGTAGTGTGCGATCTGAAAAGCTATACTCAAGTCATCTTTGACAAGTATCTGGAGTTAGGAGAAAACAAAGGTCTGTCTTTGTCTCTGGAGCTGCCGGATTCACCCGTGAGTGTTCGTATGGATAAGCAGGGATACAACCTGATTCTGTCAAATCTTCTTTCCAATGCAGTAAAGTATACAGAAGCCGGGTCGGTGAGAGTAAAATTGCAGCTGGCAGACCCATGGGCTGTTCTCAGTGTTGAAGACACGGGAATCGGAATACCTGCAGAAGAGATCCCCAGGTTGTTCAAAGAGTTTTTCAGAGCTTCCAATGCCAGGCTGAGTGCGGTAAAAGGCACGGGAGTTGGTCTCACCAGTGTGAAAGATCTTGTGGAGAGGTTTCAAGGGGAGATAGAGCTGGACAGTGTGAAGAACGAAGGATCCAGGTTTACCGTACGGTTGCCACTTTACAAGCACGCAAAATTGTCATAAAAAAAAGCCCTCTCCACTGGAAAGGACTTTTTTCTATTTTATTTTGAAACTACAGCACTCTGCTTTTAAGGCGTCTGGCCTTGTTCGGGTGCATGAGTCTGGTCCTCCCGGCTCTATCGATAAGACTTTGAGCCAGCTTCACTGCCTCTTTTCGATCTTCCGGAGTCTCAGCTGCATTAACCTTTTTAATCGCTGTACGAAGCCTTTTGAGCTTTCTGTGGTTTCTCTCATTTTTCTCTGCATCTGTTCTCAGACGCTTGAGTGATTGCTTGCTCCTTGCCAAGAGCGCTCTCCTTTCGCAGAATAGACGGCACGAGCCGAACTTTTTTAACCCGTCAGGGTTGTACACCTTATGACGGGCGAATTTAAAGGATTCCCGCGCAGTTGTCAACTATAGATGAGAGGAACGTAATGCGTAAAAGTATTGTTGTAGCACTTCTTCTGGTGCTTCCCATGGTTATGAGTGCCGACAGACTGATCCGGATACCAATGCAGACAGATGCAGATTTCACCCTTGTAAGAGATATGGGTTATGAAATTGCCTCTGGAAGCAGAGTCGATGGTTTTGTTGATATTCTGGTGAATCAGAGATTTGTTGAAGAGACCATGCGTGAGTATCCCGGGGCAAGACTGCTTCCCCTCGAGTGGTCGGAGCTTGTTCCCACGGATAGCAGAAATGAAATGGGCTATTACTACGGCCCCAACGAGAACGCTCTTTTTTGGGCAGAGCTGGCAGAGAACAATGACATGGTGGATACACCCACCTCCTACGGAACTTCCTACGAGGGAAGGGATCTTAACTTTGTTCGCATAACAAAAGCAGGACCCGATGCTCCTGCAATTCTTTTTACAGCACTTACCCATGCCCGTGAACCGGGCAGCAATTCGGTTATTATCGACTGGGCCCAGTGGCTCACCACTGAGTACGGTAATGACACTATGGCAACATTCATTCTGGACAATGCCCAGATCTACATTATTCCCATAGTTAACCCTGATGGCTATGTGTACAATGTGCCAGACCCGCAGGGAAGAGATCAGCGAAAGAACATGAACTGGACTCTGGGTAACGGAGTAGACCTGAATCGCAACTACAGTTACATGTGGGGATACGATGAGAGTGGTTCAAGCTCAAGTCCTTCAGCTGCAACTTACAGGGGTACCGCAGCTCTTAGTGAGCCTGAAACACTTGCAGAGACCCAGTGGATTGATTCAATAGAGCCTCTTGGCGGGTTTCACTACCACACCTGGGGTGGTTACCTGATTTATCCTTACGGGTTCAACAATTCACCAACACCGCACCAGAGTACCTTCCAGAGCTGGGCTGCCCAGATGACTGCACAGAATGGTTACGAATATGGCAGGTGCGGAGAAGTTCTTTACGATGTAAATGGCGACGCCGTTGACTGGTCTTACGGTGCCAGTACCCATGATCCCATGCTTTTCTTCACTCCTGAGGTGGATGACAACGGTTTCTGGGGTAGTCAGAACGACACTAGTCTTATCGTGAACAATAATCTTGAATGCAGATACATGAACAAGATTCTCTGCATGAACCTTTTAAGCATGACCGGTGTCGAAGAGGGAACCTATGCGCAGTGTGAAGGTTCTGTGATGGAACTCACACTTGGCTCAAACCCGGTAAGTGCGGTTCTCAGTTACACTGTTACCGGTGCTGTTCCAGCTTCCATGTCTGTTCTTGATGTTGCCGGCAGAGTTGTTGCAACTCCTGAAGGTGGAAACTGGGTTGTCCCCGGGGATATGCAGAACGGTATCTACTTCATCCTTGCGGAAAACGGAAACGAATCTGTTTCGCAGCGATTTACAATTTTGAGATAAAGGTAAGAGAATAAAGTGCTGGATTTTTACCAGAAACTGAACATTAAGAGAAGTGCCACTCAGGATGACATTGAGACTGCCTATGCAAAGATGGCTCTCAAACACCATCCTGATGTGGCTGGTGATTCTCCCAAGGTTCAGGAGCGATTTGCAAAGATCAATGAAGCATATTCTGTACTGAGCAAGCCTCACAAAAGACAGGAGTATGACGACAAACTGAGTACTCCCGAGGTTTTTTATCAGGAGGAAGTGATTTCGTCTGACGAAGGTCGAGCCACCGAGGAATCTGTTTCTTCATCCACAGCTTCGGTTGTTTCTCCTGAAACCAGTCAGCCCGAGAAGAAGGAAAAGGCTTCTTCCGGGCTCATGAGCAGGAAAAAACTTGAAAGAATCAAACTGGAGTCCAAAAGACTCATCGCCAAGGGCGATTTCTGGAGAGCAAATGCTTTGATGAGGAAGGCTGTTATTGCCTATCCCCGTGATATTGATTTGCGGAAACTTCTTTCAAAAGCTGCTGCTGGAAGAGGAAGGCTCCGTGAGGCTGTAGAGGAGTTAAAAAAGGCTAGCGAAGTAGAGTACTTCAATCCGGAGATACACTGTTTAATAGGGGACATGTATCTACAGGGTAATCAGATAGACAGAGCAGCCAGTTCTTTTACAGATGCTCTGTCCTGGCAGGAGGATTACAAACCCGCACTGCAGGGCCTTGAAAAGATCAGAGCGATGAAGAAATCCAACCTTCCCTGGTGGAAGAAACTGTTGAGGATGGGAAAATGAAAGAGGCAAGTGGTCGACTCTACTATTCCATCGGTGAAGTGAGCGAAATGCTGGGTATCAAATCGCATACTCTTCACTACTGGGAAAGTGCGTTTCCCACCCTGAAGCCACACAAGAATCAGGCTGGAAACAGGTGTTACAGACCCGGTGATCTTGATGTTCTAAAACTGATCGACAAACTGCTCAACGGTGAGGGCTACTCTATTGAAGGTGCTCGCAAGCAGCTTGAACTGCTCAAGAAGAAGGAAGGCCAGTTGTCTTTGAACTTGAAGGTAAACGATCAGTCAGTTGAATTGCTTGATGATATCTGTACTGAACTGGAAGCCATTATTCGGGATTTATCCCGACAGCCTCGTACCGAACTTGACGGTTGATTATGCGTTGAATAGAATTGTGCTTCCAATCGGGGCGTGGCGCAGCCCGGTAGCGCACTTGAATGGGGTTCAAGTGGTCGCTGGTTCGAATCCAGTCGCCCCGACCACGCAGCAGCAGGAAAGGAACCCTCGGGTTCCTTTCTTCATATCCAGGGAGATTGTTTGATTTCAAAGGCCGCAGGGATGACGGTATGGCTCAGTAAGCTCTTTCCCGATCAGAGCTCCAGGGTTCTGGATGCTATGTCAGAGGTTCAAAGAGATGTTTTCGTTGATCCAGGTTGGAAACGGATGGCCTATACAGACAGCAGCCTGCCCATCGGACATGGGCAGACCATCAGTAAACCGGCTACTGTTTTCCGCATGCTCTCAGCCCTTGAACCTGTCTTCGGAGGAAAGCTGCTGGAGATAGGCAGCGGAAGCGGTTACCTCGCATCGGTGGCTTCAAGACTATTCAGCAGAGTATTCTGTGTTGAGAGGATCCTTGGACTTGTGGAGTCATCAAGGGCGAATCTTCAGAGAACCGGAGCCGGAAGTGTAGTAGTTCGGTACAGTGATGGAAGTGCAGGATGGGCTGCTCATGCTCCATTTGACGGTATACTTTACAGCGCCGGAGCCCCCGGGTTGCCTGCTTCACTTGCGGATCAGCTCCGAGAAGGTGGACTTGCCGGTGTACCGGTTGGTCTTAAAACGTCACAGGAATTCATCGTCTGGAAAAAGGTGCACGGAGAGCTTGAGAAAGTTTCATCTTTCCCGTGTTCCTTCGTTCCGCTTATAGGAAAAGAGGGATGGAATGGGTGAGCACATTGCCATTGCGCTGATCAACAGCCTGAAGAATCTTCCCGGAGAAATTGTTCTCATGCTTTTGTCAGCTCTCCCGGTAACTGAGTTACGAGCTTCTATTCCAGTGGCATTCACTGTTATGGCTGAAAGCTGGAACTGGCCATGGTGGAAGGTATACATGCTGGCGGTTGCCGGTAATATGCTGCCTGTACCTTTCATTCTTATGCTTCTTGGTCCGGCTAGTCGCTGGCTTTCAAAGTGGAAGATCTTTGACAGGTTCTTTATGTGGCTTTTCGAGAGGACCCGCAAGAGGGTTGGGCCGCATATAAAAAAATACGAAGCTCTTGGTCTTACTCTGTTTGTAGCAATCCCACTTCCGGTAACAGGTGCATGGACAGGCAGCGCGGCGGCTTTTGTTTTTGATATTCCCAGGAAGCAGGCGATTGTATCGATTTTTCTTGGAGTATTGATCGCAGGAGCTATCATTACCCTGATCATGAAGGGTGTGTTGTCCGGTTTGAGCTTCCTTCTCTGAGAAACAGTTGCAATAACGTTGTTGATCTCTTAGATTTCATCCGATCGGTCGGGGCGTGGCGCAGCTCGGTAGCGCGCCTGGTTCGGGGCTAGGAGGTCGGAGGTTCGAATCCTCTCGCCCCGACCAGATTCTGCTTCCATATTTTGAAATTCTTTTATTTTTTACTATTTTACCCGTATGCACAGACTGATTACCGTTATAGGAGGAAATTCCGCTTCTGATAAAGATGCGGAATTCGCACATGCTTTAGGTGGGATTCTGGCAGCAGCGGGGTTTTCTGTTGTCTGTGGCGGTGGCGGCGGCGTCATGGAAGCTGCTTGTATGGGTTGTTCTGAGAACGGTGGTCTTACCGTTGGAATTCTTCCAGGAGAGGAAGCATCAGAAGCCAATCCTTTTGTGAAGGTTGCGCTGCCCACTGGAATAGGCACCTCGCGGAACAGGCAGGTTGTTCTTGCGGGAAAGGCTGTTTGTGCAGTAGGAGGAGCCTATGGCACCTTGTCTGAAATTGCTTTTGCACTTCAGGCGGGGAAGCCGGTGTGCTGTTTTGGTAGCTGGGAGAGTATTCCAGGGGTTAGAAAGGTATCAACACCTAGTGAGGCCATGGAATTCGTACTTGAGATGATTGGGGACAACTGATGCACAGTGTTAATGAGATCGCAGGCTTTTTCAGGGATGTACCTGATTTTCCCAAAGAGGGCATAATATTCAAGGATGTTACAACAGTTCTTACTCATCCCGGAGCTCTTGGTGATTCTGTCACTCATCTGCTGAAATTACTGGAAGATATTGAATTTGATGCAGTGGCTGCAGTTGAATCCAGAGGTTTTATGTTCGGTGGAATAATTGCAGACAGACTGAATATTCCTCTTGTGCTGGTTCGTAAACCTGGAAAACTGCCTGCTGATGTCATCAGCGAGGATTACACTTTGGAATACGGTACAAACACCCTTGAGATGCACTGCAATTCCCTGGCAAGCCAGTCCAAAGTACTCATTATCGATGACCTCATCGCTACAGGAGGTACTGCTCTTGCCACAGCAGAGTTGATCAGACGTGATGGAAGCATACCTGTTGCAGCAGCATTTCTTATGGATCTAAGATTCCTTGGCGGAGCCAGGAAGATGGAAGAAGCAGGAGTTCCAGTCTGCTCGCTTATAATAATTGACTGAATTTGATCGTAAACAAATAACAGGATCAGTTAATGAGAACTGATCAAACAAAGGGGAGAGAATGACTAAGATCACAATGATGCTTGCAGTTCTTCTGGCTATTTTTGCATTTGGTTGTGCTGAGCAGGTAGATCCTGCTCCTGCTGATGAAAATGGCGAAACTGGCGAGAACGGTGAAGCAATTGAAACCAGTGAAGATTCCGGTACCGATGAAGTAAGTATTGACTTTGAATTTACTGCTCCAGAGGTTGGACAGTGGATTGCATACAGCGTTGATGGCGAGGATGGAGAATTTAAACTTTCAATCGTTGCTGAAGAAGACTACGCTGGTGCGGCATGCCTCTGGTACCAGATCGAGATGGACGGCGAAGCTCTTGCTCAGGTTCTTGTAGATCCTGTTGTTGTTGAAGAGCTTGTAGGTTTGAGTGGCGAATACATGGAAGAATTCATTGCTGATCCAGCAGCCTACATCCGTGAGAATATGCCGGAAGACGGCAGTTTCATGGGCAACGAAGACGCTATGGAAAACATGATGCTTTCCCTCAGCGCCATCAAGCAGGTCAAGGTTCTTGATGGCACGCAGCTCATGCTTCTTGACCTGGCAGGCGTTCCTGAGCTTGTTGAGCAGATGATCGCTGATAATCCTGAGATGCTTGAAGAGAGCATGCAGATCGATGCAGATAACTCCGAGATGGAAGAGTTCCTTGCAGAGCTCGAAGATGCTGAATTCAGCATGGAGGAAGTCGAAGTTGACGGGCTTAACTGTGTAGAGTACACCATGACTCATGCAGAAGAAGGAAGCATTGTTGCTGTTATTTCCATGGAGCTTCCAATTCTTCCTCTCATGGAAGCAGAAGTTATTCCAAACGATCCTGAAGATGAGGGTGGTCTTGTTTATGTCACCGGCTTTGGCTTTGACGGTGCAGTGAACCTTATTACCCAGGCTCCTGATCAGACAATTCCAGTTGCAATGATGCTTCAGGGAATGGTTTCTCAGATGCAGCCTCCTCCAGAGATGTAAAGAAACCGGTATTTGATTTGTTTTTTGCGGGTGTCCCTTCCAGGGGCACCCGTCTTGCGTAATGTGCAGATGTATATCATAATGGTGAATACTATGGAGGGATAAGTTGGACTACAAGGGAAAGCTTCTTGATATCATTCTGGATAATATCAGTATCTCCTGTGTAAATTCTGACAGTTACGGAAGAATAACAGATGTCCTTGAATCTTCGTCGGGCGTACAGGATTTCTCTGTTGCCAGTTTGAAAGGCATGCTTTTAGATGATCTGTTTCCCGGACTTTCTCTGGAAAATAAATCTAGGCAGACATTCCCCTTCAGGACAGATCAGAATACTTCTATATTTGTTGACGTCACTGTTACTCCCGCAAAAGATTCAACCGGTTACATCGTCCTTATTCAGGAAGTGACTGAACTAAATAGCTTGAAATCAGAGCTTTCTGCTACAAGAGACCTCATTGAAGTGGTAAAGAATGAAACACCTGATATCATTATCCTGAAAGATCCAGATGGGAAATGGCTGGAGTGGAACAGAAAAGCTGAGAGTCTTCTTGCTTCGCAGGGTTCTTCCCACAACCAGATTCCCTATCTTTCTCCAGGTTGTGCTGCTTCGGACAAAGCGGCGTGGGCATCAGACAGGTTTCTCAGGCAGGACGAAAAGCTGCCTGACGGACAGGTGTATGATGTGCTCAAGATACCCGTAAGAGAAAATGACGGATCTCCTCTCAGCATGTTGATAATGGCCCGTGATGTTACAGGAAGAAGTAACCGTGAAAAGAAGATCGAGAGACTGAATTTCATCGTTAACATGTTGAGATCCGTCGACAGACTCATTCTTGGAACTGATGACCTTAACACTCTAGCTGAGCAAATTGTAAGAGTTCTTACTGAATCAGGTCCCTTCACTGGCTCTGTGGTCACCGTTACAACCGGTGGTACTGAGATCCGATTTGCTTCCGGTTCGAGTTCTGCGCTTTCAGAGTCCACAATATCAAGACCCCTGGAGTACAAAGGTATATCCTATGGATCTCTCCTTGCTGTGTTGTCTGAAACAGAATCCTCTGAGGGGGCTGCAGAACTCTCTGAGATCCTGGCAGAGCTTGCGCAGGACATCGGTTTCGCAATTCACTCAATTCAGCTTTCATCTGAGAGAGAAGAAGCGAAGAGCATGCTTGACTCTTTTCTGGAAAACATTCCGGGCATAGCATTTATAAGAGATTCACATTCCCGGTATCTCAGGATGAACAAAAATTGCTTTGAGTTGTTTGAAGAACCGGACTGGCTTGGAAAAGATCCTGAGGATCTCTACAGGCCGGATGTGTGCGAAAGACTTCTCAAGAGGGATAAGGAAATCCTGGAGAAAGGATATATCTGCAGGGAAAGGGTCTTTCAGGAGAGTGATGGAACGGATCGTATTTTTGAAGGACACTACTTTTCAGTTCTTAGGCCGGGAGAGGAACCTCTTATCGGTGGAATCGGCCTTGAGATAACTGACAGACTGAAAGCAGAGAGATCTCTTGTGGAGAGTGAAGAACGTTACCGGACCATATACGAAAGTACCGTGACCGCCATGGCTCTTCTGGGAACTGATGGCGTTGTTGTATCTGCCAATTCGAATGTTGAGGAGCTTACCGGCTATGATCTGGATGAGATAATAGACAAAATGACATGGGTGGATTTTGTGCATCCCGAAGACCTGCAGTCAGTTGCAGAACAGAGAAAAAGAAGGCTTGCAGGGGACTCATCCAGCCATCAGGAATACGAATTCAGACTGATAAGAAAAGATGGGTCAGTCAGAAATATCCGCATGCGCACCGGTACCATTCCCAACAGTAACGGCATGGGGGTCATATCCCTCTCCGATATAACCAGCCTTATTACTTATCAGGAGCAGCTTAACCGGTCTTTGAACAAAACGAAGGCTATTCTTGATGCTATTCCCGACCTGATGTTTGTTCTTTCTCGTGAGGGTATGTATCTGGGGCTGCATGCAGGAGACGAGAATAAACTCTACTACGAGCCTTCCGAGATCGCAGGCAAAGGAATTTTTGATATTGGTCTTCCAGAGAAAATTGCCGAAAAAATGCTGGATGCCATATCGGACACACTTGAGACCGGGAAGGTGAACAACGTCGCATACATGCTTGAGCTTCCAGACGGTAAGCATTTCTACGAGTCTGGAATTGCACCTTTTGAAGAGGATAAGGTTCTCGTGCTCTGCCGGGATGTTACTGGAAGGAAAGAAGCCGAAGAAGAACAGAAGTTACTTCAAGCCAGGGTACAGCACGTACAGAAACTTGAAAGTCTTGGTGTTCTTGCAGGCGGTATTGCCCATGATTTCAACAACATACTCATGGCCATTTCAGGCAATACGCAACTTGCTCTGGAAGCCGGTAAATCAGGCAAGAATATTGAGCAATACCTTGAAGTGATTGATTCTGCCACAGAGAGAGCTGCAGATCTCGCCAGCCAGATGCTGGCCTACTCCGGCAGAGGAGAGTTCAAGATCGCTCCTCTTGATCTGAATGCCGTTGTGAATGAGATATCGGACATGTTGAGGGTCACGGTATCAAAGAAGGCTGTTATGAACTTTGAGCCCGGCAAGGATCTCCCTCTAATACTTGCTGATGCTACCCAGATCAGGCAGGTATTCATGAACTTGATCACCAACGCTTCTGAGGCCCTTCAGGGAGCTTCCGGTACCATTGGTGTTTCCACCGGCGTGATCTACTGTGATGAGAAATATGTTGCATCACTGGAGCGACTGAATGAACTGCCACTTGGACATTACGTTTACATGGAAGTACGTGACAGTGGTGCAGGGATGACAAGAGAGATCCGACAGAAAATTTTCAATCCCTTCTTTACCACAAAGTTTACAGGCAGAGGTCTTGGTTTGTCCGCAGTGCTTGGCATAATGAACAGCCACGACGGCGCCATCGAGATTGACTCTGAACCAGGCAAAGGTTCCACATTCAGAGCCTTGTTCCCTGCGATAAACGAAGCCACATTCAAAGGGCAACAAGTCCAGCAGACACAGAGTGATCCACTCTTAACCATTGGTACGGTGATGTTTGTGGATGATGAACCACTGGTGAGGGCTGTTGTTGAAACAATGCTAAAGCAGTTCGGGCTTAATGTAATCACTGCGATTGACGGTGTTGACTGCCTGAATAAGTTCCGAGAAAATATCATCAAGGTTGATCTTGTTATCCTGGACATCACTATGCCCAATATGGATGGTGATGAGGCATTCAGAGTCATGAGGAAACTCAGGAAAGATATCCCGGTGATAATCTCAAGCGGTTACAGTGAACTGGAGATCCTTGGAAGATTCGCTGATGAGCATCCCGATGGTTTCATTCAGAAGCCGTACAGTGCGGAAGAACTGAAAAACAAGATCCATTTAGTTCTGAAGCAGTAGAAGCACGTATTCGTGTGCGTTTCATCACCGGTTGTCACAGAATATTCTTTGCCCTTTCACTGCAGTTCAAGTTACTTATATTCATAGAATGGATAAAACTTTGTTTACAGACAAGCACCGGGCTTCGGCTCCTTTTGCTGAGCTGTTCCGTCCGGGAACTCTTGATGAGATAGCAGGCCAGAAACAGCTTCTGGGTGCAGAGGCTGCATTTCGCCGTTCGCTTGCCGCTGCCTCACTGGGATCATTTATTCTCTGGGGTCCTCCTGGATGCGGCAAGACCACTCTTGCTCTTATTGTTGCCGATCACGTGGAGGAACACTTTGTAAGATTCAGTGCCGTTACTGGTGGTGTTAAGGATGTCCGCAGGATCGTAGCTGAAGCTGCTCTCCGCCGTGACACAGGTCAGGGCACAATGCTTTTTGTTGACGAGATTCACCGATTCAACCGAAGTCAGCAGGATGCCTTTCTGCCCCATGTTGAAGATGGAACAATTCGTCTGGTGGGTGCGACCACAGAGAATCCTTCTTTTCATGTGAATGCTCCACTTTTAAGCAGATGTTCAGTTTATGTCCTTGAACCTCTTGAGGCTTTTGATCTTATTGAAATGGTTCAGCGGATTGTTTCAAGTGATGAGTTCCGTGAAAAATGTGCTTCTGCTGTGAGTACCGAAGCGATGGAAGTTATAGCAGGGGCGGCAGATGGTGATGCCCGGAGATGTCTTAACATGCTGGAGCAGCTTGTGGGAATTGCCGACGAGGGTATGGTCAGCGGAGAGATGGCTTCTGATCTTGTTCAGGCAGCCCCCCTGCTTTACGATAACTCCGGCGAGGAACACTATAATCTCATAAGTGCTCTGCACAAATCCATGAGGTCCAGCGATGTGGATGCTTCTCTTTACTGGCTTGCCAGGATGATATCCTCCGGGGAGGATCCTCTCTATATTGGCAGAAGAATGATCAGGTTTGCTTCTGAGGACATAGGTATGGCAGATCCATCTGCTCTGACTGTCACCATGAGAGCTGTTGACGCTTACAGGTTCCTGGGCTCACCGGAGGGAGATCTCGCTCTGGCTGAGGCAGTTGTTTACATGGCTCTGGCACCTAAATCCAACAGTGTGTACTCCGCCTGGAAAAAGACATTGAAGACGGTTAAATTGATGGGAAGCCTCAGAGTACCGCTGCATCTCAGAAATGCTCCCACTGCCCTGATGAAAAAACTTGAATACGGTAAAGATTACCAGTACGCCCATGGTCTTCATGGTGGTATTGTAACACACAACAATTTTCCGGACAGCATGAAGGAAATGGAGTTCTATAAGCCTTTAAGATCCGGTAGAGAAGTCAGAATTTCAGATGATCTGGAGCGATGGAAAAAAGCTCGCCTGGAAGCCAGGAAGAACGAAGGGAAACAAAATGACCGATAAGAAAGTATTCCAGGAGATCGAGTCACCAGTACAATACAGCGAGCTTTCTCCGGGAATGTACACTGTGAATTGCCCGGGTAAATTCAATTCTGATGAAATTCTCAAGTTTGTGGAATGTGCAGCTGTTTCAAGGGATTCAGGTTTTTACAACGGGGCATTTATGGGGATAATGCTTCCTTACTACCTCCATAATGCAAACAATCTCATGGTGGGTGTTCTAGGTAATCTGGATCTGGCTGGAATGTTTATGCCGAACATGGAAAAGGTTGGCCCCAAAGTTACCGGAGCAAGAACCGCCACAGGCATTGTAGTAGACTATCTGCGCAACATCGCAGAAGCCATACCCTCCGATGAATGTGTGTCTCTGGGAGGCGATGTCATAGGTAAATCTCTGACCCTGCTGAAGGCCGCATGCGGTAGAAGCGTTAATTCCACCGGGCTTGACAGTATTGACCTTACAGAAACATTCAACTGCCTGCACCCTTCCATGGCAGCAGCAGCATTGAATGGTATGGCTGCATGGGTGGTTATCTCTCTCGGTGGCAGTGGTTCGGTTACAGGATATTCTTCCTCTGAAAGGATCGGATTGAAGTGGTCAAGATCTGAAGGGTCCGGCCTGCCATACATGCCTGGAAGAGAAAACAGCGATTCTGTTATTGCCGCTGCAGGCGGCATGGCTATTGCAGGTGGGATGGCTCTTGTGATTCAGAACTGGAACAATCACGGAGGAGAGGTGTCTCTTGTTGTTAAGTAGTAATGCCAGAGCGGTTTACTCTCTTCTTTCGTCCACCGGCGAAAGGTTGAATATCCAGGCGATAAACAGCCGGCTTCCAGAGATTCAGGACAGAACTGGAGCTGTTGCTGCTTTGATGAAGGAAGGGCTTATCTGGCATGCAGGCAAGGGTCGATATGCCACTCTTAAAACCCTCGGCATGGAAGTGGGAACCATACGAATGCGTTCTGACGGCTCTGCAACTCTTTACACTCAAGAGCCGGATCCCATTCGCATTGTAATTGAAAAGAACGATACCGGTGGAGCTCTTGACAGAGATGTTGCCATCATCCGCCTTCTTGAACCTGATCTGCACAGTGGCGGATACAACGGCAGAGTGATCGACATACTGAAGCGGTTTCGAAAGAGAATCGCAGGTATTGCCCGAAAACGGGGGGAGAACTGGTTCCTTGATCCTCTTGATCCGAAAGTCAATGGTAATATTCCCCTTGATCCCGGCGAAGAGAAAATCAGGCAGGGTGATCTTATAGGGTGCGATATTGAATACGGCCGGAGTTCCATAAAGGTTAAAGCACTGTCAACTGTGGGTTCACCGAACACACCAGGAGCTCTCATTGACTCAGTATGTATCGATCTGGATCTTCCAGAGGATTTTCCTGAGGAGGTAAAACGGGAATCCGATGCTGTGTGTATTTCACCAGTACCTCATAGTTCCAGGAAGGATCTCAGGGATGTCTATACACTGACCATTGATCCTGTGGACGCCAGGGATTTTGATGACGCAATTTCGATTGAGACACTTCCTCAGGGCGGATTCCGTCTGGGGGTTCATATAGCCGATGTTTCAGCATATGCTCCACCTAATTCACTTGTGGATAATGAGGCTATGAAAAGGGGAACCAGTGTTTATCTTCCCGACAGAGTGATACCCATGATCCCTGAAATTCTTTCAAACAGTGCATGTTCCCTGCAGCCGGATCAGGACAGACTGACAAAGACCGTTCTTATCAGTTATGACTCTTCCGGAAAGCGAACTGACTTTGCCGTTTTTTCTTCTCAGATAAGGTCTCGAAAAAGACTGAACTACACCGAGGCTTTTGCCATTCTTTCCGGTGAATCTTCAGGAGACCCGGAGCTGGATGAGATCTTCAGGCAGTTTTCTGCTTTGAATACCGTTCTCGATAAGGTTCGAGAGAAAAGAGGAGCTGTTGACCTTGGCGCTTCCGACTTCAGAACACAGTTCAGCGGAGAAGGTTTTCCAAACGGGTTTGAAAGAGTTTCCGATGATGTGTCCCACAGGATGATAGAGAACTTTATGGTGGAGGCAAACAGTGCAGTAGCTGAATTCTGCAAGTGGCTGGAACTGGATGTTCTTTTCAGGGTGCATGGGGACCCTGCACCGCAGGCTGCTGAAAAATTAAGGAGAACTCTTTCTATTTATGGGTTCAAGATGCCTGGTCAGCTCTCTCCTCGTGCTTCCGCCCTCTCAAAAACTGTTAAAGAAGCTGAGGGAACTCCACTTTATCCCATTATTCGGGATGCTGTACTGAGATCCATGCAGAAAGCAGTTTATTCCACTGAGAATTCTGGTCACTACGGACTGGCTCTTAGAAACTACATGCACTTTACAAGTCCGATTCGAAGGTACCCTGATCTGATCGTACACCAGGCTATTACAGCTTATGAAGAGGGGAAAATCCTTCAGCGCTCTGAATCAATTTCCACACTTGCCGATATGTGTTCTCAACTGGAGAGACGCGCAGCAGCTGCAGAAAGAACAACAACAGAGCTTATGGCACTGCTTTACCTCTCTCGGGAAACTGGCGGGGTTTTTGAGGGAGTTATTAGGGATAGAACAGATTTCGGTTTGTTCATCAGATTGCTTGATGTGCCGGTTGAAGGTCTGCTGCATGTGTCTGCCTTGAAGAAGTTCAGGCAGTTTGTTCCATCTGATCTCAGCCCCGGTTCCGGTATATTTGTTTCTGTGGAGAAGTCGGATCCAGTCGAAAGAAGGCTTTCACTTCTGCCGGCGGCTGCCCCTGAGGAGAGCAAATGATCTACGCCGAATTGACAGAGCAGATAACCGGGTGGATCAAAGAAAAGGTTCACGGTGCCGGTATGAAAGGTGTTGTTGTCGGACTCAGCGGTGGAATTGACTCCGGAGTCACTGCGGCTCTCTGTGTCCGGGCTCTGGGAGCAGAGAATGTGCTTGGTCTTGTCATGCCTTGTGAGAGTATTGCAGCCGATACCACAGACGGCCACAGAACAGCAATTCATCTGGGTATGCCTGTGAAAGAGATAGATATATCACCGATACTGGAAGCCTTTGTTTCAGCTGGCGAACTGGATACTTCCAATGTGTTGAATCTTGCAAATGTGAAAGCCAGGCTTAGAATGACCATGGAATATGCCCACTCCGGGAACAGGCTTGTTGCTGGAACAGGGAACCTTTCCGAAACTAAAACAGGTTACTGGACCAAATGGGGGGACGGAGCCGCTGATTTTCTGCCTATCGCAGACTTGTGGAAAGATGAGGTTGGCGAACTTGCTGAGTACCTTGAACTCCCTGAATGGATCCTGACCCGGGTTCCATCTGCAGGGTTATGGATTGATCAGAGTGATGAAGACGAAATGGGTGTTACCTACACAGAAATAAAGAAGTACTTTACCCTGGGGTCTGATAGTGTCTCTGCTGCTGCTGCACAGCGTATTGCCAGGCTTCATACTTCAAGTGCTCACAAGAGAAAACCGATTCCGTATTACCATGCCAGGGGGTGGCTTGATGAAAGACAGTAAGAGAACAGCGCTTGTCAGTGTCTGGAACAAACACGGGCTTGAAGATTTTGCCATTGGGCTTTCCGCTCTTGACTGGGAGATATGGGCATCCGGGGGTACTGCTGATGTGATAGAGAAAGCAGGAGTCTCTGTGCGCCGTACGGAGGAACTTACAGGTATCAGTTCCATCCTTGGAGGCAGGGTGAAAACACTGCATCCAGAGTTGCATGCTTCTATTCTTGCAGATGGAGATGCCAGGAAAGGCCGACTTGCCCAGGGCAAACCTGTTTTTGATCTTGTGGCTGTGGACTTCTACCCGTTTTACAAAGCCAGAGATATGGACCCGGTTTCAAGGGAAACAATCGAGCTGGTTGATATTGGGGGACCAACCATGGCTCGGGGTGCTGCAAAAAACTGGCATGAGGTGATCAGTGCCACTGGTTCTGACGTTTTTCCCTATGTTTTGAAAACTATTAAAGATGGTCTGGATGATCTTGTATTCAGGCGTGAAATGGCATCCAGAACTTTTTCCATTACATCAGCTTATGACCTGCATGTTTCTCTCAAGCTTGAGGAGGGTATCACCCCTGTTCTCCGGTATGGTGAGAATCCTCATCAGAAGGCGGCAGTTCATTTCTCATGGCCCAGAGAAGGTTTTGGCTGCTCCGAGGTTCTTGGTGGAAAAGCATTGAGCTATAACAACTATCTTGATGCTTCTGCGGCATGTGCAATAGCAGCCGACTTTGCAGGCTCTATACCTTGTGTTGTTCTGGCCAAGCATGGGAATCCATGCGGCGTGGGCTGCGGCCTTTCTGCCAGCGAGGCTTTTTTGAACGCATTCCGCGCAGACAGAGTATCACCGTACGGAGGAATTCTTGCCTGTACCTCCAAAGTGGATATGGAACTGGTGAAAGAGCTGAAAGGCATCTTCCTGGAAATCGTCATAGCTCCTGAGTTTGAAGAAGACGCACTTGCCCGACTTCGTAAGAGAAAGAATCTTAGAATTCTCAAGATGCCCATAGCAGCAGACAAAGCTATGCTTCTCCGTTCGATCTGGGGAGGTTTGCTGGTTCAGGAACCTGATCTTGCAGTGGAAAAAGCTGTTGAATGTCAGGTTGTTACGGAAAGAAAGCCCACAGCTGAAGAGCTTGTTGCTCTTGATCTGGCCTGGAAAGTAGTGAAGGGCGTTAAGAGCAATGCTATTGTAATAGGTGACAACCATGGGACACTTGGTGTGGGTATTGGACAGCCAAGCAGAATTGAAAGCCTTGATCTTGCAGTGCGCAGAGCGCTCCGGGAAAACAACAATCTTTCGGGATCTGTGCTTGCCAGTGATGCCTTCTTCCCTTTTCGTGACGGCCCGGACAAGGCAGCAGAGGCCGGCATTAAAGCAATCATTCAGCCTGGCGGTTCCATTCGCGACGAGGAAGTTATAGCTTCATGTAACGAACACGGTATTGCGATGGTATTCACCGGTACAAGACATTTCAGGCATTAACCGTGAAAAAGGTAATAGTTCTTACTCTATTTCTTCTACTTTCCGCCTGTCGAGTGGTGAATGATGACACATCAGTTGGTTCTTCTCTGGTACATACTGTTCCATCTCCATTTTATGAGGTCGATTCTCTGTTACAGAACGGAGCTCAGGATCAGGCAGTTCGCCTGTTAAGAAGAATGGACCCTTCGGAATATGGAAGAATGGATATTCTGTGGAGACTTGTGGGTGCATACAACGGACGTGGAATGATAACACATTGCATCAGTATGCTTGACAGTCTTCAGTCTTCCGGCTGGGGGGACCTTGCCGGCTGGAAGATATCTGTACTTGATTTGAACAGAGAACAGGAACTGGCGGTAGAACTGGTTTCCATGGATAATGTTCTGCTTCTAGGCTGGCTGTACAGGAACAATCTGGAAGATATGCCTTCAGTGCTCTCTCTTCCTGTTCCCGATCACCTGGGAGAAAGAGCCGCAAGGTTACTTATGGCACCGGAAGGAATCACCACAGGACAGCTCGAACTGGCTGTTTCCGATGTGCGCTATTTGCCTGCTGCAATTGGCCCCAGAGTGCTTGTGGAACTTGAAGCTGCCTACAGCAGTTCAGGGAACTGGTGGTCCGATGCGCTGAAACGCTTTGATCCCACCGGCAGCAGCGATTCAAGTATTCGCCTTACAGCTCTGAGAACCAAGTTTCTTGGTGGGGGTGATTACCAGTACTGGCACGGGCTTATCGGAACATCTGCCGAGATCACAGCTGCCAGAGTAATTGCCTCAAGATGGCCTGACAGGGTTGACTGGGAAGCTGCTGATGTTCTTCTGGAGTCAGGATACAGCAGCATTGTAACTGCAATTACTGAATCAAGGGATGATCCTGGATTCAGCACAGGTATTCAAATGGCAACTTTGCGAAATGCAGACAGGTTTTCTGAACTGGAAGCGCTCTGCGGCTCAATACCACCTGATGCTTCTATTGAACTCAGAGCCAGAGCTGCATTGTTCAACGCAAGATCTTTGCGTGCAAGACGACAGAATACAGCGGCATACAGGGCTTACTACAGATTTGCTCAGGATTTCCCATTTCATCCCACAGCCAGAGAGGCTTCCTATCTTGCCGGTAAATACTTCGATAGTGAACAGAACTGGGCAGAGGCCGGTGAAGCCTATCTTGCAAGTCTCCGGGCATCCGGTTCCTGGGATGGGGACGCAAGAGGACACTGGCGAGGTGGATTCTGCCTCTACATGAATGGCAGAGGCTCTGTTGGAGATTCTCTGTGGCAAGCCGGCTGTGAACAGTTCCCATACAGCCACTGGGCTGATGAGATGCTCTTCTGGCGGGCCAGATATGCAGAGAGACAGGGCAACAGTAATTCCCGTACCCAGTTGTTGCAGCTTGTTGCCCGGGATCATCCCTGGGAATTTTATGGAATGCTTGCCGCAGACAGACTGGGGATTCAGGACAATATTCAACTTTCGGTTGTAAGCCCTGTCATGAAAGACAATAGTGTACTCTCTATGGCAGCAGAGTTGTTCAGTCTGGGATACGGTACCGCTGCTGTGGAAGTACTTTTCGCAGGTAGTGAAGGTGATAGTGGACTGAATGCTGTGGCACTTGGTATTCTTGGAGAGCACGGACGGGCAATTGCCGCCATGCGATCAATGGATACGGAATATCGCGACGCCAATGAGGGTATTCTTCCTGACAGCCTGCTGGGGTGGTATTTCCCGGCACCTTATCGGGGGCTGGTTAGTGCAGTGACAGATACCATGACACTGGATCACTCATATGTGGAAGGGATCATGAGGGAAGAGAGTTATTTCAACAGATTTGTAATTTCCAGCGCAGGGGCAGCAGGACTCATACAGTTGATGCCTGGTACAGCCGGGGATGTTGCAAGGTGGAATGGCCTTCCACGGTTGTCTTCAGAAGAGTTTTTCAATCCTGAGCATTCTGTTCTCTACGGCAGTCTGTACATCAACTCCCAGGCCAGACGGTACGACCATCCCGCCCTGTTTCTTGCTGCTTACAATGCCGGGCCGGGGAATGCATCGAGATGGGTGGACATGCACGGATTTGATAACAGTGATCAGGAACTTTACATCGAACAGATCACCTATAGAGAAACAAGAATGTACGCAAAAAAAGTGCAGCGCTCAGCATGGATATATGGAAGGATAAGACCATGAGTTTATTTCTGATAGCAATGATGATTGGTTCCGGTTTTACTACCGATCACGATGAAAATACCACAGTGGTTTATCCACCCTACGGACACTGCATGGGAATCTACCGTGCCGGTCAGGATCAGCTTACAATGCTTCTTGGAGGTATGATCCAGTTTGATGATCCACAGGGGCTTGCCGCTGTACTTCCCTATACATGGGATACTTCCGATCCAAGCGATGATGATGAGCTGGCTGTCTACGGCGTGAACAGTGGTTCGGGACACATCATCTACAACGCTTCCATGTACGCTCTGGGATTTTACGGAGGAGAAGGGAGTGGATCAGAAGAACTTTCTGCCCCACACGGTATCGCCGCTACAAGGTCCGGTATAGTCTACGTGGCAGATACAGGAAACAGGCGGGTGGCAGTTCTTAAAAGATCCGGGCAGCGGCTTTCATCCGACTCCTTTATTGAGGGATTTTCAGAACCATGGGATGTTGCCCTGGACGGGCAGTACATCTGGGTTACAGACAGAGCCGCTGGAACCCTTTCCCGATATGCTTCAGCATCTGACCAGAGCCCTGTAGTTATTTCCCTGAATTCACCCAGAGGGGTTGCAGCTACAGGTTATGGTGAATACACCAGCGGTCATGCTGCCTGTCAGGTGGTGATCACCGACAACGGAACGATTCTTACAAAACTTGTTGAGGGTGCTGTAACGGCAACAGCCGACCTTTCCCGCTGCGGTGGCAGTTTTTTCAATTTTGTTGAGATCGATTATCATGGGAATGTATGGGTTACAGATTCCATCAGTTGTCGGATACACAAGTTTGATCCCCAGTTGAACTACCTGGACAGCTGGGGTGAAGGATACGGAGATGCTGACAACAGATTCCAGAATCCCACGGGTCTTGCTCTGTGGGACAGATTCGGTCAGATATTCGTGGCTGAAAGTTCCGGTGCCAGGTATTTCTGGGTTGGTTCTGATATACGGAACCTGAGCTTCTCAAGCGACGGGAACGGATGTACAGTTTCAGGAAGACTGACAGAGAAGGCTACAATGATAGTCAGCGTTTTTCATGAAGATGGATCCCTGGCAAGAAATCTTTACTCAGGGAGAAGATCACCTGGATATTTCAGTTTTGAATGGGATGGTACAAGATTGCAGGGGCAGAGAGTTTATGTGGGTGATTATACCCTTTCCATAAATATTGAACCCATCTACTCAAGCAGAACCTATTTCGATAAGACATGGCTTACAGATTTCCACATGGAAGGTTCTGAAGAACCGGAGGAAACCCAAGGGGTAAGGATCTGAAATACGCTTTCCTCGCAGTACTGTTTCTGGCATCGGCATTTTTCAGTGGCACTGAAACGGCCTGCTTCAGCTTAAGTCAGCTTCAGAAAGAGAGAATGTCCACCAGCGCCAGAGGGCGCCGTGCATTGAAGCTTCTCGCTGATCCGGGAAGACTGCTGACTTCCATTCTTCTTGGAAATACTTTCGTGAATGTTGCTGCTTCTTCTCTTGCAGCAGGAATCACTGCTGATCTGATTCCCGGTACACTGGGGTTGGGTCTCGGGGTTCTTGTTATGACTTTTCTTCTTTTAGTTCTGGGTGAGATCAGTCCCAAAACACTTGCCAGAAGAAAGAACCGGGAATGGATAGAAAGCTCATCCCATATTGTGGGTTTGTTGCTGTGGATTCTTTCTCCGGCAGCAAAGCTTCTTACGTACCCGGCGGATCTTGCAGACAGACTTGTTCCCGGAAGAGAAGGAGCTGATAGCTACATGGCTGCTGAGTTGTACATTCTTATGGAAATGGCCAGGGATGAAGGAATTCTTGGAGGAGAGGCTGCTACAGCGGTTGCCATTCTTGAACTTGACGAGAGACAATGCGTTTCTGCAATGGTTCCCCGTGAAAAGGTTCTTTCATTAATGTCGGACTGGACTGTGGAAAAGGTAAAGGAAGAGGCTGAAAGAAGTTCTCAAACTGCTTATCCTTACATTGATGCATCAACCGGACTCATGACAGGTATTATTGATGTAAAAGATCTCCTCGGTAAGGATCTGTTTATTGTTAGAGAGGTTCCATTCTTTCCAGAGTCTGCACGTTTGAGCAGAGTACTCTCTGATTTGAGAAAATCAGGGAACAGAATGGGAGCTGTTGTTGACGAATACGGAGACTGGACTGGTATTATTTCAGTGGCAGATATACTGGAACGGGCTGTTTTTGCAGGGTCCTCCGGTGCACCTCTCCCCGAGGGTGTAAGCCGCAGCGGTGCTGGTTTTCTTATCCCGGCAAGTCTTTCTATCGAGACTCTTGCAGCTCTTCTGCACTCTGAAACACTTTCCGCGAGATATGCTGAATCCTGTGGAGGTCTGCTTCAGGAGATCACAGGCAGGCTTCCACTCGAGGGAGAGGTTATTGAGTATTCCGGTTTTCTGTTCAGAATAATCAGGGTTCATGTGAATGCACTTGAAAAAATATTTGTGGAGAAAGTTGTGAAATCATGATCAACCTTCTTGTTTTTCTTGGAGCCAGCATGCTTGCTGCATTCTGTAGTGGTTCGGAAACTGCATTTTCAGCTGCAGGTAAGATTCAGGTAGCAGCCCGGGGAAGAAAGGGTGCGAGAGCTCTGTGGTTCATGGAAAAACCTTCCCGTTACCTTGCTACAACCCTGGTGGGTACAAATGTTGGAGTGGTTCTTACTTCAAGCATAAGTCACGGCTGGGGTGTTGAGATGGGAGGTGTCTGGGGGGTTTTATTTGCTTTGGGTACAGCACTGTTTCTTCTCATCTTCGCTGAAATTACACCCAAGCAGCTTGCTCTGTTCAGAAGCAACAAATTGTCTGTTGCAGCTGCTCCGTTTCTGTACCTGTTTCGAATGATAATGTACCCACTGATCGCAGCTGCGTCCGCTATATCCAACAAGGTCGCCGGCTCTGGCAGTGGTGAGCGATTCTTTGAGAGCCGAGCCGAGGTAAGGGGTCTTTTGCGGTCTTCCGGGGGCAGAAAGGGCATACTTGCATCTTCAGTTTTGAGCATGGCAGAAACTTCAGTAAGTGTTTATTCCAGGAAACTCACAGATTTCCCCGGAGTTGATGCCGGTGTTGAGAAGAAGCTTGCGCTTGAAGTGCTTTTGGGATCAGGGGAAAATCTTATTCTTATCTGGGAGGAAACAGGAGTAACTCTTCTGGGAGCAGTAAAAAGCTCCGCTCTTGTCAGATGGGATGGAGAGGGTTCAATATCAAAAATTTCTGTAGGTCTGCCTTACTACCAAGGGCGAACAGCACCGTTGAAGGTACTTTCAGAACTCTGGCGATCCGGAGCAAGAGCTGCAGTTCTTCTTGATGACAATCGCCAGCCTGTCAGCCTGGTAACCGCTGAAATGATACTTGAACATCTCTTGCCGGAGTTTGCCAATGGCTGACATCAGCCCTCTCACCGGGTTGCCCGGTAATTTGTCGATTCAGATAAATCTTAGGGAACTGGTGATCAATGGAGACAGCACTGCTGTTTACGTGGATATTGTTGACTTCAAACCATTCAATGATTACTACGGTTTTGCTCTGGGAGATTCGGTGATCAGAAGGCTTGGGCAGATCCTTGAGGAATCCATTCCTGATTATTTTGTTGGACACATCGGTGGAGATGATTTTTTATGTATTGGCCGGGGACAAAGCTTCATCACCGGTATTGAGAGTGCACGCCAGAGATTCCGGAGCATCGTTCCTGGATTTTACACTCCCAGGGATAGAGAATTTGGTGGAATTGAAACCTTTGACAGAGATGGAAGTTACAAATTTCTTCCTCTTCTGGATATTGCGGTGGTATTCATGGATTCAGAGCATGATGATGTCACCGTTGAGGCACTTGCACGCAAGGCGGGTCGCACTAAGAAATTCCTCAAGGGTGAACAGACTGCAGAATCAGTGTTTCCAGTTTTACAGAGAGCTCTTAGATCCGGATATCCGGTAGAGAATGTCAAGGCACTTATCGAAGCATGTGGCGTTTTGCGGGAAGAGGGAGCTGTAACAGTTCTCGCTGAAGTTCTCACAGGTAAATACAGCTGGAGTCTAAGGAAGAGCGCGGCACTTGCACTGGGGCACATTGGTAACGCTGAGTGTACCGGGCTTCTGCTGAATGCTCTTAAAGATTCCAATCCCCATATTCGTACCCGAGCAGTGGAAGGGCTTGTTATTTCTATGGGCAGAGAGTCCGGCCCTTTGATCGCACCAATGCTGAAGGACAGGTCAACCTGGGTTAGAAGGGCGGTTCTTCGCGGGATAGGATATGCAGGCTGGCTCGATGGCCTTCATTTTCTCAGAGCTTCAGCCATAGACAAGGCTTCCGGTGCAGGAATAAATACAGCCCGTGAAAGAAGTGCAGCACTAGATGGTATTGCTATGCTCAGTCCAGTTACTGAAGCTGAGTTTCTCTCAAGACTTTGCAATACTGAAGAGTATTATCCCGGAGATGCGGCTTTCAAAGCTCTCTGCTCTGTTGGAACAGACTATGCTGCAGATCAGGTACTCCGGCAGAACGGAACAATTCCGGGGATTCTCAACCTTACTGGAATGAGTAATTCAAATTTGAGAAAGCTGGAGGTAATGGCAACCTGCTCACTTACTCAAGACGACTCCACTGTTGCAGGTGCTTTGAGATTTCTTGAGGGTTTTTCTATGGATCTCAGTAATTCCACCACTGCAAAACTAAGGAACTGCCTCGGTAATTTTTCCGGGGACTTGTTCAGACGTCTGGTGATCTTACTTGACAACCGGAAGCTGACCGCTGACAGATCGTGCATCGCCAGAGTGGCCAGCCGGATGAATGCAGGGGAGCAGATCGGAGCATCGGCACTAAGCGCATTTCTGGGGTGGGTAGCTCGCAGGGGAGGAGTGTCCCCGGGCAGTCTGCTTATCTCCTTTCTAAGGGGAGATAGAAGGGCTGTGGCAGCTTCCGCTGCCCTTGCTGTTCGAGCTCTTGCATCCAGGGACTTGACGCAGATGGAAAATGTAGAGACAATTAGTTAGTCGTTGTCTTTTCGAAAGGTGATTAATGAGCGAAACCGTACGAGAGTTACTTGCACAATTGCGAGTTTCCGATGAGCCGCAGCTTTCTGCTTTTCTTCCTGACCCCGAGGGCCAGAATGTGATCTTAAGGAACCTTCCTTGTGCTCTTATCGTACTGGATTCTGAAGAGGGCGTTGTTCTTGAACTGAACGATTACGCTCTTGATCTATTCGGAGTGCAAAGGTTTACGCTTATCGGGAAGACTTTGAAGTCTGTAGGTATCTCCATGGATGTAAACAGTGAATCAGTGGCTGCATCACCAGGGAACCCATCTCAGGGATTTATTAAGGATTCCAGTGGTGTCTCCGTTCCTGTTCTTCTGCTTCAGCGGAGAGTACGGTTGAGTGGCTTGAAAGCGGATGTTATTCTGATCATCGACTCTACGCTGATCGGAGGCAGCCGAACTGCTGAGGCAAGCTTTGATCTGTTTAAGAGAGCGCTCTCTGAGACGAAAACGGCGTACATATTCGCCCGTACCACAGGTGGAGCACTGGAGAGAGATCTTCAGGTGGTCGAATTTGGTGGTGATCTCCCTTTCGAAATGACTGGTAAGATCATTGCCGGCACATCCGTTTCTGATGTTTTCACGCCGGTAAATGCAGCAAGAGTAGTGGAAAACGCAATAATTCTCTCAAGAAACGGTGGAGAGAAAAAACTTGACTTGAAGCAATGCAGACCACTTAAAATGTATGCAAATCCAGGAGGTCAGGTGCTTCTTGTTTTTCCTCCGGAGAATGACGAAAAAAAGACCATCAGAACAATTACCTCGCAGTTGAGTTCCGGAATGAAAAGAACAGTTCTGTATATCGCATCCAGCGCCACTGCAAGAAACTCAGGAAAGGAAATGCTGGAGATGATCGGCTTCCATGTGACCGAAATGGAATCTCCTTCAAGCGCACATATTATTCTGGACGAGAACCCGGGTAGATTCCACTTTATGGTATGCGAGGAATATGCTGATGATCCCGATCTTCTTGCTCTCGCCGTTGACCTGGACAGCGCCGGTATAGGTCTGATACTGGTTACAAATGATGACTTTTCTTACGACGGGGATCTAAGGCTGGTGAAACTGGCTCCTCCGCTAAGTATTAACCTTCTAGCGTCAGCAGTTTCTCAGGTTAGTGATCAATGATTGATTGAGCCCTGTTTACGTTCATAACTAAACAGTTCTGCACTTTCTGGGTGGTACCGGAGGAGGGACTTGAACCCTCACACCTCGAAAGGTAACGGATTTTGAGTCCGTCGCGTCTGCCATTCCGCCACTCCGGCACTAAATCAAGGTGGAATGTAATTCATGTTTAACCTTTCGGCAACCTTGACAAAATTGCTGCAAAGGGGTAAATTTCGCGTTCAAAGGGCCCATAGCTCAGTTGGCTAGAGCCACCGGCTCATAACCGGTCGGTCCCTGGTTCGAGTCCAGGTGGGCCCACCATTTTAGCATTCACAAGAAGGGCGGGTAGCTCAGTTGGTAGAGCACAAGCTTCACACGTTTGGGGTCGCAGGTTCGATCCCTGTCCCGCCCACCAGAAAAACGGACACCCCATGGTGTCCGTTTTTCTGTATCCATAGAGATCGGATGGTTGTTTCATGGAAGAATTCATAGCTCGACTTCTTGATCTTCAAGACTGTGACCGGGATGTAAGCAGATTAAAGGCTGATCTGGAATCAATTCCGCAGGAAATGAAGATTCACAGAAAAGATACAGAAGGTCACGAAGAAAAATTTGATTTTTTCAACGAGAATCTTGAGAGTATCAGAAAGAAACAGAAGAAGCTTAGCGGGGACCGTCAGGATAATGTTGCCAGGATTGCCGATTATAAGAGCAGACTTATTTCATTGAAATCCAATACGGAGTACACTGCCATGCTCAAGCAGATCACTCATGCCGAGAAAATGAATGGTCAGATAGACAGCATGATCCTCGAAGCAATGTACGAAGAGGATGAAGCTTCCCAGGCTCTTGAGAGGGCAATGAAGGAACGTGACAGAGCTGTGAAAAGATCTGTGATCAGAGAAGAAAGTCTGGGGGAGAAGCTGAGTGAACTGGAAAGTCAACTGACTGTGATTCAGAAGCGCAGGACAGAGATTGCAAAAAAAGTAGACCCGAAGCATTTGAAGATGTAT
>JAOZRM010000083.1 GCA_029940175.1 Candidatus Sabulitectum sp.
GGCCGGTCACTTAAAGGTGGTTCAGGGTTCTTCATGGTTGAAGATGAAACAGGTATAGCGGATGTGTTTGCACCGTCTCCATGGTATCGAAAAGCCTTGGTTATTCTAAGACAGCCAGGAGCAACACTGCTGCTCCGCTGCGAGACCACAACGGAGCGAACAGTTGTTCGAAAGGTTCTTGAATAATTGCTATGCTTGAGCTGCCTTGTAGAGATGAATGTCTGTCTGTGGAAATGGAATTGGAATTCCCTCAGCATCCAGTCTCAGTTTGATGCTCTCGTTCAGCGAGAAGAAAACGTCCCAGTATTCGGCAGTATTCACCCATGGCCTGACCACAAGGTTAACAGAGCTTTCTGCCATTTCCACCACTCCCACAAATGGAGCAGGATCTTTAAGAACCCTTGCTTCCATTGTTATCTCATCCATAAGTATTTTTCGAACCACTCTAAGGTCACTGTCGTAGGAAACTCCCACAGTAAGATCGATTCTGCGAATCTTCTCGGCAGTGTAGTTAATTATCGATCCACCGATCAGCTTTGAGTTGGGTATGATTATTTTCTTGTTGTCTACTGTTTTAAGAGTTGTGGCAAGAAGACTTATCAGTTCAACCACACCGGCATCGCCGCCGGCCTCAATGTAATCTCCGATCTTGAAAGGTCTTGTTACCATGAGGATAACTCCGGCGGAAAGGTTGGAAAGTGATCCCTGAAGAGCAAGTCCAATGGCAAGAGCCGAAGCACCCAGTATGGCCACTATGGAGGAAGTCTGAACACCAAGCTGACCGAGAGCAGCAACCACGATGAATGCCATAAGAGAGACATAAGCAATTGAACATGAGAAGTTTACAATGGTAGCATCTACATTCTTTTTAAGCAGAGTTTTCCTCACCGTCTTGCGAATTGCCACTGCAACCAGACGACCAATAAGTACTATAGCCAGTGCGATCAATATTTTAAGTCCGTAGGTAGATAACATTACCGGCAGTGATTCCATAAACGCCTTCATCTGTTCCTCCTTCTATAGGTTGAATTACTTCTGGATTATAATAATCCGGAGCATTTTCAGAGAGTCTTGAAAAAAAAGGAGATTATGGTATTCTATGCGACACAGTACAGACTGATTTCACATCACTCCGGAAGGTTAGAAAATGGAAGTTAAATCTCTGAAACCCTCTGAGCTCAAATGGACATGTCCAACTGATTTCTTTGAATTTGATAAAAGTAGCGAGCTGGCCCCTTCAAAGGAGATTGTTGGTCAGGGCAGAGCTGTAAGAGCGGTCAAGCTGGGGCTTGAGATTCCAAGCAGCGGCTACAACATGTTTGTTACCGGAGTTTCCGGAAGTGGTCGCGAAACAACAGTTAAGCGTATTCTTGATCAGATTGATACAACTACAGACAAACTCACGGATCTGTGCTATGTCTACAACTTTGAGGATTCCACCAGACCCAGGGCTCTTGTTTTTCCGGCCGGACAGGGAAAACAGTTCAAGGAAGGCATAGAGCTCTGCGTTGAACTTCTGCAGAAGAACATTCCCGTTGTTCTAAGAAGCGAAAGTACTGCTTCTGAAAAGGGGCTGCTGCTTGAAAGCTTTTCAGCAGAAAAAAAGGAACTGATGGGAGCGGTGGAGAAAGCTGCTATAGATGCAGGTTTTTCAATGGTGAGCATACCAACTGGACAGGGGCAGAACAGGCCGGACGTGCTTCCTGTAATCGACGGTAAACCTCATACTTACGAACAGCTGCAACAGCTGGCTGCCGAAGAGAAGATCACGCAGGAGCAGTTGACTGAATATAGAAATCTTCACACGGATCTGTTTAAGCAGCTTACCACTGCAATCAGACAGGCTCAGAATATTGAAATAAAAGCTCAGGTTGAAGTGGAAAGACTTTACAGAAGAATACTTAAGCCTACTGTGACTGGAATTCTGGATCGACTTTCCGGTATTGGCAACAAGGAGTCTTCTGAGTACGTGGAGAAGATTGCGGAGACTATTCTCACCAATATTGATGTATTCTCATCCAATACAGAGGAAGCTGATCCTTACGTGATATTCGAAGTAAATCTCATCGTTGACAACTCCGACAGAAAAAAGCGTCCGGTTGTTGTAGAGCAGTTTCCGGATGTTGTAAGACTTTTCGGGAATATCGACAGGATCGTGATAGACAACAAACCTTACAGCGATCACACAATGATACGCGCCGGGTCATTTCTTCGAGCAAACGGTGGTTACCTTATCATCAACGCAATGGATGTCGTACGCCAGCAGGGGCTGTGGCAGACCCTTATTCAGACAGTTCGCAACAGAACAGTTATCACCAGACCCAACGAAATCACAAGGGCGTTCATGCCGATAGAACTGCAGCCTGAACCTATAGATGTGGATGTTAAGGTTATTTTGATCGGCCCGGGATGGCTCTACACAACCCTTGCCTCCCAGGATCCGGACTTCGGCTACCTGTTCAGAATCAGAGCCGATTTTGATGACAGAATGGAAGTCAGCAGGAAGAATGTCACTGATTTTGCTGGAGTTATCGCTTACATATGCCAATCTGAATCCATTCGTCCTTTAAGCAGTGGTGCAATGGGGGCAATTGCAGAGCAGGCGGTGAGACTAACCGGGCGGAAAGACAAAATTTCATTGAAATTCAACATGGTTGCTGACTATGTAAGGCAGGCATCTTACTGGGCCGGACAAGATGAACGAGATGTTGTAACAAAAAAAGACGTTCACAAGGCAATAAGTGAGAAGCAATACAGATTGAGCCTGGGAGAGGATTACGCTACAAACAGAATACTGGAGAACCAGGTTATTGTAGCTACTGATGGTTCTGCTGTGGGACAGCTTAACGGTCTTGCTGTTTATTCAGGAGCAGATCATTCATTCGGGTTGCCCAGCAGAATTACAGCAACGGTAAGCCCCGGAGTCGAAGGAATTATTAACGTTGAACGTGAATCCGAGATGTCCGGGCGGATACACACAAAGGGTGTTTATGTGATTACAGGATTCTTCCGTGAGCACTTTGCCCTGGACTATCCCCTTTCCCTTTCTGCAGGAATTGTGTTTGAACAGAGCTACGGAGGAGTGGATGGAGACAGTGCAAGCTCTACTGAGTTGTATGCTCTTCTCAGTGCCTTATCCGGAGCTCCCCTCCGCCAGGATCTGGCTGTAACCGGCTCCGTTAATCAGCATGGCAGAATTCAACCCATCGGAGGGGTTAATTACAAAATTGAGGGTCATTTCAAGATCTGCAGAGCCCGGGGTCTAACCGGTACTCAGGGTGTAATGATCCCTGACTCCAATGTTGTACATCTTCAGCTTCACAGGGATGTGATTGAAGCTGTTGAGAATAAGCAATTTCATATCTATCCCATCGCAACTATCGAAGAGGGTATCTCTCTGCTTACCGGCATTGAAGCCGGGAAAAAAAGTGCCCACGGGACGTACCCTGCAGACACGGTACTGGGCATGGCAGACAAAAGACTCAGGCAGATGGCCGAAACCGTTCGTGACTTTGGAGGAGGACACTGAAAAAAGTAATTTCTTTCAGCTGGGGCGAGCTTGAAGCTGGCGGGTCCAATATCGGCGACACAGCTATTTTCAAAGCCCAGTTCAATGCACTGAGTAGAATCGGTGTAAAGATCGGAGTTCTTACTGCAGATCCGGAACTAACCGAATTGAAATACCCCGGAATAAAATCCTTTGATGTTTCCAGTGGTAGGCTCAAAGCTATCATCTCAGGAATAAGATGGAGCGATATTGTGGTTGTTGGCGGAGGAGAACTGGTTCAGGATGTTTCTTCCCTGCTTTACAGTCCTTACAATCTCCTACCGCTTTTTCTCGCTGCTCTTTTCCGGAAAAGGGCGTTTGCCTGGGCTGTTGGCATTGGTCAGGGCAGGGAGCTTGCTCCATTAACGCCTCTTCTAACCAGGATTGCCCTGAAAGCATGTGATGGAATCACCGTTCGTGACAGGGGTTCTTTTAATGTTCTGCATCAACTGGGATTCAGAGAGCCGGACATGATTCTTACTGCAGATTGTGCTCTGACTCTTTCTGATGAATTTTACACCGTGGAAAAATCAAACCTGCTTGGAGCCGCACCAAGGGATGTATCAAACAGATCCAGGAAGATTCTTCCCCTTGAACTACGAAAGAAACTGAAAAGTTATGAAGAACCCGACCCTCTTCCTGCAGCAGATGCCTGGGCAGAGCTTCTAGACAAACATGTGGAGAGACATGACTCAAAGATCATTCTTTTTCCTTTTCATACTGGTTCACTTTCAAATGATGATTATGAATTCTGCGATTTGATCATGAGCCGGATGATTCGTGCATCAAGTGTTAAAATTGCAGATCCATCAAAGCCTGATGAATTCATCAAACTCATTTCTGAATGCCGAGTTCTTGTTACCACGCCACTTCACGGTGCGATCATGTCGGTTGCAACTGGAACTGTTCCTGTTTCTGTTTCCTACGCCAGTAAATGCACAAGATTCATGGAGCAGGCCGAACTTCAGGATTATGCTCCAGCCGGCGAGGCTGGTATTCCAGGCAAAGCAGCCATTGCTGCTATTGAGAAAGCCTGGGTTAATTCAGAAAATATTTCAGCTCGAATGGCTCCCATTAGGAATCAACTTGTTCAACGGGCGGAGAAAACTGCTGAACACTTTAAAGGACTTTTCGGAATATGATTCCTGGAATTCACGTGTCCACAGCAGGTGGCATACACAACGCTCCCTTGAAATTGAAGGAACTCGGGCTGAAAACAGGGCAGATATTTACTGCTAATCAGAGAAGATGGAAGAACAGCGAGATCTCACCGGCTGCCATTGCAAAATTCACTGAAGCATCCCGGGGGCTCATTATTGTTTCCCATGCGTCATATCTTATTAATTTTGCTTCAGCCAACCCTGAGGTTGTTGAAAAGTCACATATTGCTCTGCTGGAAGAACTCAACCGATGCAAGTCACTTGGGATCAGGTACCTGGTCATGCACCCCGGAGCTCACCAGAAAGCCGGTCTCGAGAAGGGAATTCAGATGATCTCCACTTCACTGAGACAACTTCTACCCTCTGTAACTGACGGTCCTATACTTCTTCTTGAGAACACTGCCGGTGCGGGAAGTACAATAGGATGCCATCTCCAGGAGCTGGCTGCTATAAGGGATAGTTCAGATATCCCGGAGTTAATAGGTTACTGCATTGATACTGCCCATGCACACGGTGCAGGTTACAGAATCACTGACGAAAATACGGTTTCTGTTTTTGTAGATCAACTTGAAGATATTCTCGGGTGCGGCAACATCAAAGCATTTCACCTTAATGATTCCAAGGTGGAATGTGACAGCCGCCGCGACAGGCATGAACATTTTGGAAAAGGAACAATTGGCCTTGATGGCCTGCAGTGTCTCTTTCAGACACCCGCTCTTTCCGGGATACCGGGAATCGCGGAAACTCCAGGCTCTGATGACGAAAGAGCTGAAGATATGTGTAAGCTTCAGCAAATGAAATGAAAGGAAATTTGATGAAAAAACTGATAATCCCTGGTTTTCTCCTTCTGGCTTTTGCCTGTGGAGAACCTGCAGAAGAAGTGATTACGACAGAGACAGATGTCACTGTTGATGTTGCCACCAGCCCAGAAGCTCTGCTTCAGGCTGCTACCGATGCTGTTCTTGGCGTAGATGCTGTTTCCTACAACCTGGTTCTTAACGGATTCTTTGTGGATGGAGACACTACTCATCTTGCTGCTACTGGTGAGGTTGTACTTCAAAAAGGAGCAACCACAGAGGAAGCTTCCGTGTATGTGAACTACACTCTGACAATTGGTGAGGAAGTTGTTTCAGGAACTGTTGCCTCTGATGGAGAGAATGCTTACTTCATTGATCCCACTAATGAGGTATTCAACTTCGGAACCATTAGTGAAGGCGCCTCTCGTCTTGTACAGAATGCCCCTCAGGGCACTGTCATGGTAGAGTACCTGATTCCAACCGAGCCCTATGGTGCTGAATTGAACGCCTCGGGATACAAAATGCTTGAGCAGGAGACAATCGAAGGCAGTCTTTGCTATGTGGTTGAAGTACAAATGCCTCCGTATACTTCCACCTGGTGGATTGATGCTGAGACCAACCTTCCAAGGGCAAACAAGATCTCTGTATGGGGCCCGGACGGATCGGGAATGGAGTACTCCGTTACTCTCATTGACCTGAACACAGATATTCAGCCTGATCCCTCGATCTTTCAACTGCAGTCTCCTGAAGGGTACACCGAAGCGGAATATGTGGGTGCTGTTTCCGTGGGTGCCATGGCTCCTCTGTGGACTCTTGAAACACCAGACGGCGGAAGCATTGCTCTTGAAGATCTCCGGGGAAAAGTTGTTATCATGGATTTCTGGGCCACATGGTGCGGTCCCTGTCGTCAGGTTATGCCCTCGCTTCAGGAACTGCATGAGACCCATGGAGAAGAGCTTGTTGTCATAGGAGTGAACACATGGGAACAGGAAGACCCTGCTGCTTTCATGGTTGAGAACGGCTACACGTATCCCATAGTGATCAACGGTGATGCTGTTGCTCAGGAATACTTCGTAGAAGGTATCCCGACATTTTATGTTATTGCACAGGATGGTACTGTAGCTTTCCATGCAGTGGGTGCAGACCCTGCCAACGAAGAAGCTCTAGTTGAAGTTCTGGGAACTCTTTTAGCCCAGTAGGATAAATTGATTACGGGGTCGAGCCGTTTGTCTCGACCCCTGCTCGCCACACACTGAAGGGATAATTGCATGATAAAGGGTTTTGTTCTTTTTCTTCTGACTCTTACTCTTACTCTAACATCGATTGCGCTTGCCTCCCCTGAAGGAGACATGAACCTGATTATTGATGCTGTTTATCGCGCAGATGGAGAAACTGTTTACCGGGGATTATCGAATGAGAACCAGGAAGCACTGTCCATGGTAATGGTAATGATGACCCTTGCTCCGGATCAGGTAGCTTTGCAGCTTCGCGAACAACTGGATGTTCAGATCTCCCCGTCTGAAGTCTCTTCTCTCAACGAGCAGGAGTTAATTTCAGTAATTATAGACTCCCCTTTCTTCAGAAGTGAGATACCGTACTCCAGGGATATGATTGCCTGCGAAAGCCATACAATGCTGGGAGATACTGCTCTGGTTTACATATCCATTGTCAACGAGGACTCTGTCTACCGCTACCCGATGATGCTTCAGGAGGGAACCTGGAGAATTGCCACCAGTTTCTTTTAAGGAAAAACATGAAGTCACTACTTTTAGCAGCCCTGATTCTTGTGTCAGTAACCTCAGCAAATTCCAGTTTCCCTGAAGACCCCGCTGGTGTACAGATAATAGACAGAGCCTATCACAACTTCTGGGGCGAAACTGTGATCTACATGAGACTCTTCAATGATGAAGAGCAGGGAACTGTTGAACTGCTGAAAGGCATTTTCGTTCACGGTGAGTGGAAATGGACACTGCTTTACACCTGGCAACCTACTTTGTACAACGGGTCGCCTCGTACATTTGAGTCTGTAACATTGCTCAGCGTTCATCTCGATTCAGACTGTCTTTTTATAACATGGATAGACAGACTGAACTATGAATACCACGAAGGGCTTGGTTCTCTTTATCTCCAGTACGACCCGAACAGTGGAGAACTAGAAGAGATTCTGATCGATTGAAATCGTCTATCTCCTCCCTCTCCCTGTTTGCTCTCTAACTGTTTAACTTCTTCAATATGTTCTCTGCTGCTTTCACTATCAGATTGTGAGCAGGATAGAAAGACTGGTATGGCTGTGCTGAGTAGGAGAAATTCACCAGCTGTTCCAAAGTAATTCCATACTGTATCGCCATTGTGATTTTGTCTACCTTATCCGTAACCGGCTTACCGCTTACAAACTGTCCACCAATTATTCTGTGAGTTTTCCTGTCGGCAATCAGCTTCAATCTTACCTTTGTGGTGTCAGGCATGATTGGGAATGCAGTAGTGAACTCAGCATAACCAACTTCTACATCAAAGTGTTTTCTTGCTGTTGTTTCAGAGAACCCGGTACCCCCTATGTAAAAATCACCTACTCTTGTGGCAGTTCCATTGAAAAATCCGGGGTACGTTCGGTGTTCACCCAGGAAGTTGTTTGCCAGAACCCTTGCCATAGGTACAGCGTTTGTGGCTAGTTTACCCGAAATTACTTCTCCGGTGATTCCACTGGTGAACTGACAGCAATCACCTGCAGCAAACACATCATCGATGTTTGTGGCAAGCTTGCTGTCAACAACGATGCCATCACGCTCTGTCTTCAGGTTGGTATCTGCAAACAATTCAAGATTCGGCTTCATACCCACGGCGAACACAACAAGCCCGGGAAGAATGGCAGTACCCGCTTCACTGCAGTGGTCCATCTGGTCAAAGTGAATGATCTGCATGTTCTCAAGCAGGACTTCCTCCACTCTCTTCTCTCCCTGCAGTGCAGTTACTTTGCTTTTAAGGTGCAGTTTTACTCCGGACTTGATCAGGGATTCCTGAGTTCTCTCTACAATTCCATAATCAACCATGTTTGGCAGAATGTAGTCGCCCATGTCTACAAGGTGAGTTTCCACATTTCGTTCATTAAGAGCCTGGGCAAGTTCGATGCCGATGGCTCCTGCTCCCACAACAACTGCTTTTTTCAAACCATTATCAACCTGCTCCATGATTTGCTGAAGGTCATTTGCTGTTTTGAAAGTCATCACACCGTTGAGATCCCGGCCAGGTATCGGTGGAAGAACCGGTGTGGCACCAGTGGCTATGACAAGTTTACCATAACCAATTTCACCGCTCTTTTCAGTTTGAACAGTTTTAGTGTCGAAGTTAACTTTCGTTACTTTATCTCTTATAAGAGACGCTTTTGCTTCTGTGACAATAGCATCCTTTTTCAGTGTTTTCTCATAGGGAAGAAGGCCTTCGATGGCATATGGCATGGCACAATAGATCATTGAGTGATCTTCCGGGCGTATGATGCCCACGCTTAATCTTCCCTGTATTGTCTTTGCAATTGTTATCGCTGCCGGGCCTCCACCTATTACCAATATGTCGTACTTATTCATGTTTTTAATATCTTTCTTTGGTTGTTATTTTTAATTAGTTATATGCAGCTAACTTGGTAATATATGATGATTCGCGGCTTTCTGTCAAATCCATAGTGGTGTATATATTGATTGCTTCTATACTTGAAATACCTAACCCATTCAGGGAGGACAGCATGTTACTGATTCTCTGCGCAATTTCTGCAGTTTTCTTTCAACCTGAGACAGGTTCCGTGATTCCATCAGAGTTCCCCGGCCTAAAAGGCTATGCCCCATTGACTGAACCAGAGGCTACTGGACAGGAAGAATGGACAGGCAGTGGCCCATGGGGAGGAAATTTAAGAGGGCTGGCCGCTTCTGAATCAGATAACAGCATTGTTATTGCCGGCTGTGGTTTCTCAATGGCTTCCGACGCAGGAGGAGTCTGGAGAAGTGCGGATGGCGGAACAACATGGAATGTAACGGAACTGGCCCCACTTCAGATCAATGATGTCTGCACCGGAGGCTCTGCAGACCCCGGTAAATTTTATGCCTCTACAAGAACCGGCCTCTACTCATCTACCGATAATGGAGTGAGCTGGGACATTGTTTCAGTTGGGTATTTCCTTGCAGTTGGCGTAAACAGTGCAGATGCCGATCTGCTTATTGGAGGTCTTTCCTCCAACACTGGAATACGGAGGTCTACAGATGGAGGAGACTCCTGGCAGTCTGTAGGTCTGAACACAGGATTTATGAAAGGCTTCGGTTGTGACCCGGAGCATCCCGACACTATGTATGTAGCTATGTCCGGCATGAGCCATGCCTTGTACCGGTCAGTGAACGGAGGGGTTTCCTGGTCAGCGATTGGACCATCCGGTTCAGGATGGGGTGTTCTTGTTGCCCCGTTTGGTTCTGCAGCAATGATCATTCTCAGCACTTCCGACGGTTTCTACAGGTCGGTGGACTATGGACAAAGCTGGGATCTTGTGGTTTCCGGTGCCAGCTATGCGCCTGCAGTGTGTGATGGGGTCAATCTTTATGCACCAGTCATAAGTGAAAGCGGCGTCTATGAAAGCACTGATCAGGGGGCATCCTGGACTCTGAATACAAGTGGAATTACTGCTTCATTCTGGCAGGCAGGCTGCGCCTCTTCAATGGGCTATCTTGCAGGTCACAGCGGAGGTATTTACAGAACAGCAGCTCCGCAAAACAATTATGCCGTTTCACAAGAGGGAATCAGTAATGGCTACATACATGCTGTTTCATATGCTGCTTCAACAGGTATCCTGCTTGCAGGAGGTGATAGTCACGGTCTTTGGAAAAGCTCTGATCATGGAGACAACTGGGAGATTGTTTCTCCGGGACCGGCAAACTGGACAATTTACGACATTGCTCCTAAAACGGAAGATGATTACACCGGTGAGGTTCGTTATCTGGCAACTGCAGGTGGTGTTTTTCGATCAGACGATGCCGGTGAAAACTGGACTATAGCCGGATTATCCGGAACCTCTATATCCTGCATTGCCTTTGACCCTTCCGATCCGGACATTGCCTGGGCAGGCACTTCCACAGCCGGCATTCAGTACACCACTAACGGTGGCGACACATGGACACTGGGAACCGGTTCCGCTGCAGGATTTTATCCCTCAATAGAACTTATTGGAATGCCATCAGGCGAGTACCGCATTCTTGCCACTTTTCAGCAGAACAGTCAGGGTGTCTACTACTCTGATGACGGCGGGGCATCCTACACCATGACTCCTGTCTCCGGCACTTACCTCCCGGATCTTGGTGTTTCTCCACACAACGGAGGCTCAGGACCAACTGCTTTTCTTGCTACAGACGGAGGAGTGTTCAGATCTTATGACTACGGAGAAAGCTGGGAAGCCTGTCCGGGATCATCCGGTCTCCTGTGGTCGGTGCAAGGCTCTCTGTGTAACAGTGTATTTGCCGGAACTAATGGTAGTGGTGTCAGATGGAGCCCTGATGACGGAAACAGCTGGCAACTGTTAAACACCGGCATTGAGAACAGAGTTGTCTGGGACATCACCCAGGGGCAGGATCAGGGGCAGCTCTTTGCCGGTCTCCGGGGGTTTGGTGTTGTTGAACTTACCGATCCGTTACTTGGTGTGAAAATAGCAGAACAGATCAGTTCCACAATCAGTATTACTGTTTTTCCCAACCCGGCATCTTCTAACATCACCTTTATTCTTGATGGTCTTTCAGAGGGCACTGGACTGGTTTCTGTTTACTCTGCTGACGGAAGACTGGTTCACACGCAAAACATCACAGCCTTCAGTGAGCAAAGCTGGTCACCGGATGCAGGAGTTTCTTCAGGAATTTATCTTGTAAAAGCAGTGGCTGGAAATCGATCCGGTACATCGCGACTGGTGCTGATAAGATAAATTAACAAAAAAAAGGGCTCTCTCCATTATGAAGAGAGCCCGTTTTCATATCAGACTGTTAACGGATCAAGGTCATTCTTGAAACCGCTGTTCCATTGTTGGTTGTGGCTCTTACAAAATACATTCCATTGCCGATGTCTTCAGGAACATTCCAGTTGAACATGTGTGAACCGGAATCTATACTTCCGGTATGCACAGTTGAAATCGCTCTTCCGTATACATCAAACACTGAAACATCTGCTGTGCCGGAAACGGGCAGGTAGAGAGAGAAAGAAGCCTGTGAATTGACAGGGTTCGGAGAAATTGATGAAAGAACCGCATCAAAACCCTGTACAGCAAAGTTTGTATTCGTCTCTGTACCAACTGCCAGTGCTGAAAGAGCGGCCTGATAAACATCAACACGTCCTGCTCCGAAGTAGTTGTCTTTTCCTGTAGCACCAAGATCCACCGCAGTAACTTCAAGTATAGAGTCTACCTGTGCAGGGGAAAGATACGGATTAATATTCAGAAGCAAAGCCATGCAACCGGCCAGATGAGGTGTTGCCATGGATGTTCCACTCATTGTTGTATAACCGGCAGGGTTGCTGTAACTGCAGCTGACGATGTCTGAACCGGGCCCGCAAATATCGGGATCGATAAGGCCGATGTCCGGTGATGTGTCTGCATAGTCATTCCATGGAGCGTCAAACTTCCAGGTTGAATACCCAAGACTTGAGAAAGATGAAAGAGCATCTGTACTGGTTGTTGAGCCCACAGTAACCGTAGCGGAAAGTCCACCGCTGGTTGTCTGGTCAGGATGCAGCCATGGTGGCGGGCAATCACCTGGTGTACGGATATCTCCGTAAGTACTTGGGTTGCCTGCCTCATTTCCTGCTGCGATGGAATGAATAACACCTGCGGCAAGAACATTCTCTTCGGTTTCTCTCCAGGTCTGGCGTACCGGGTTCTGGCTCTGTGGCCATCCCAGTGAAGTGGAAATTACATGTGCACCATTTGTGACGCTGAATTCAAAACCATCCCG
>JAOZRM010000084.1:0-2668 GCA_029940175.1 Candidatus Sabulitectum sp.
GTTGCCAACACCGTTCTCTCCTGAGAGGAACGGTTCTTCTCCCTTGTGTACAACAAGCGAGGCGACCTCCATTACAGAGCCCGCCCTGCAGTAGCCTTTTTCACCGGAAGCCCTGTCCACACCGCACCGGCGTGGACAGAGCATACAGTTTTTAAAGATATCCGTGTGCTTCATCTATGGCGTCGTTAAGCATCTCTGTACCTGGAAGCACAAATCTTCCGCCTTTGATAATGAAAACTTCCCTGCCATCTGGATGGATCACACTGATAGAGTCAAGCGAACTGTAGGGAAGAGTCACATCGGTATGCTTGTTTGTGTAAGCAAGTGCTGGATCTTCCTTGCGCTGAATTGTTTTTTCATTATCAACAGCTATCATGGTTTTACCGGTTACAGGGCTGGGTTTTTGAGAATCTTCAGACCATGAGTAGCATGTATCGCCCACGGCAAAGTGAGGGCCCATCTTCTCCAGAATAAGAATGGGCAGCAGACCCATTATTTTGTGCTTCAAAGCCATGGCATAAACAACTGTGTTTGTTCCAATGGCAAATTCACCAAGCGGAAGGGTTTTGTGCGGGAAAAAGAGGTTCTCGGTAATGTAGTCCTTACCCCGTTCCGGGTCATCGAAGTTGTTGCATGACCATTCAGACACATACCCCTCTTTGAACTCGAGACGAATATTGTCAAACCGGAGGCCCCTCAGGAAAGACTCTTCAACATGAAGCAAACCATTTGTACCCTTAAGTTTCGGAGAGGTAAACACTTCGCCCAGAGGAATGTTAACCGATGCAAGACAATTCTCGAAAATTGTTTCCTTCTCGGGATCAGTAATGGGGCACAATGCCACCTTAAGGTCAGTTTCATTGGTGCCGCTTCCAAGAATATGGGCGTACTCAGCGCCGTCCATGGCATCAATAATGGCCTGCTGAATCGGTCTGTATGTTTTGTTTGAAAGGGTGTTAAGTCTTACAGTATCCTTGAATATCTCCTGGAAATTACCCTGAATCTCCGGGGATGGGAATGCGATGATCTCAAAACTGGTTTCATCACCGGGCATGTACTTGTTGCCTGTTATCCGTAACTGCTGTGTCTGTTTGTTGAACAGACCGGAAGTCTTTTCATCTGCTTTGCAGGCCTCAGGCTTCAGTACAGGGCTGAATGGAGGCTCTCCGAAGACATCCAGATATGCCGATCCTGAGTAATTGCCCAGTACATCGGCCATCCCGCTGAAAACCTCTTCAACCACAGCAATTCTTTTTTCAACCATTTCCTCTGTGATACTGAGAGCATAGTCGAATCTGTGGTCGTAAGCTGCCTGCCTGTTGAGTTTTGCTCCCTGGACCATTCTGATAAACATTTTGAGGCCGAACTTTTCAAAACCGGAAATAAGCCCTGGGACGATCCGTTCGTAACCGGCAGGTATTGCAAGCCCCAGAGAATTCTTGATTGAGTAATCCATACCGGATTCAGTGAACCCCTCGATGTAACCATCAACCATGGTCTCAACAATGAGTTTGATATCCTTCCCGGGAAGGGAGTTGACAAAAGAAGCTGTTTTAAAACTGTTCTCTGTTATCCTGACTCCGTATCTGTAGAGATATGAAAGATCATCAGCTGTGGCAGCAAGAGCAATGTCGGTATAAAAACTGCTTGAAGGATCGTATGTCTCACGGTACATCTTTTCATTCAAATCGAGTCTGACCTCTGCCCATCTTTCCTTCATCAGTGCCACAAAACCATCCTGACCTGCGAATCTTGCCTCAAGCCAGTGATCAGCCCACTTCTCAATTGCAGGAGAGCTGCATCTGAATGCTTCACGGAACAGGAATGAAACTCTGTAACTGAAAGAAGAAACGAATCTTCCCAGCTCTTCTCCAAAAACCTCTACCGCTTTTGCAGGATTTGCAAGGCTTTTCTCATAGGCTTCCGGAAGAAGAGGGGCCTGTGACTTCTCATTCAGTTCCTTAACTCGTTCAGGGCTTGCGCCACTGTTCAGGTCGTTAAGAATTGTAAAGGTAAAAAGAAGCCTCTCCCCTGTTTCTCGAAGAAACAAATCGAAGGGGCTATCTGTTCTCAGTTCATTCAGTGCTTTTCTTATGTCGTGTTCTCTAGCCATGGTTGCTCTCCTCCGATTCCATTCCCCGGATAACCCGGGCATACTCTGGATTGCTTCCCAGCAATTCACTATGAATTCCAGTATCCATTAGTTTTCCGTTACTTACAAAAAGAACCATTTCACTCTGTTTAACGGTTGCTTCCCTGTGGGTAACAACCAGTGTCAGGGGACTCAACCCACCTGATCTGAGATTCTCCCAGAAAGCGTCCTCCTTCTGTGCATCCAGAGCGGCGGTGCAATCATCAAGAAGAAGCAGTGAGGGTTTTCCCGCAAGAGCCCGGGCTATTGCGATTCTCTGACGCTGACCTCCACTGGCACCAACACCCCTCTGACCAAGAATCTTGTTCTCTCCAAGTTCTTCCTCGCCGATTCCGGCAACCTTCAGAGCATTCTCGATATCGGTGTCGGAAACAGATTCTCTGCCGAATCTGACATTCTCTTCAACAGATTCACCAAGAAGCACCGAGTCCTGTGGAACATAACCCAGAGCAGACGTAATGTTTACCTCTCCAAGCTCTTTACCGTTAACTGTAATGCTGCCGCTGTCCGCAGGCA